>JAHWJO010000668.1 GCA_019348365.1 Armatimonadota bacterium
CGGGACGGGAGTTGAACCCGATCCACTCCGGCATGGACCGCTACCTGGATCACCTCGCGCCGTACGGTGAGATTACTTACGTCAAAGGCCGCAAACTCTACCTGAACGGATGGAATCAACCGGCGGCGGCGGAGATCGGCCTTTTCCAGGGAGTCGCCTTTCATCAGGAAGGGGAGTGGCAGGTTTTCTACGGCAACACGCTCTTCCGCCTGCTGACAGGCCCGCAGAAGCGGGGAGACGTCAACCATGATGGAATTGTGAATGTTTCGGATGCGATCCTGACCCTGGCTGCCGCCGTTCAGATCGCGCCCCTCTCTCCGCCGCAGTTCGATGCCGCCGATGTGAACCGGGATCAATCGGTGGATGCATCGGATGCCGTCAGGATCCTCCGCGTCATCGTCCGGCTCGACCCTCCGTTCCCGGACTGATCCGACCTACAATCATAGGGAGATAGAGCGATAAAGACATAGGGTGAAGGTCTGATATTACGGTCGAGGAGCAGAGACATGGACGAAACGATCTACATGGGAGAGTCGAGCCCGGTCATGGGGCCGGCGGAATGGCCGCAGAAGCGGCGGATACGGCAGGAGTCGGCGCGCGGCCTCGTCTTCGACACGGCGGCGGGATGGGTGGGTGTTGCGCTGGATGGCGAGGACCGGCTCATCGAGATCGTCATGCCCCGCGAGACGGCGGAAGCGACGGCGGAAGCCCTCGGCGTGGCTCACCCCCACCCCCTCCCCGATCCCGGCCCGGTGCAGGAACTGATCGATCAACTCCGCCGCTATTTCAACGGGGAGCCGACCGCTTTCCGCTGGCCGTTCAACCTCTCGCACCTCACGCCGTTCCAGCAGGAAGCCCTCACGATCTGCGCCTCCATCCCCCACGGGGAGCTCCGCTCCTACGGGTGGATCGCTGATCGAATGGGCCGTCCTCAGTCCGCCCGGCCCGTGGGGCAGGCCATGGGCGCAAACCCCATCCCGATCCTCATTCCCTGCCACCGTGTGGTGGGGTCGGACGGCAAGCTCGTGGGGTACGGCGGCGGCATGGGCTGGAAAGAACGCCTCCTGAAGCTCGAAGGCGCGTTGCCGGGCGTTGAGTGAGCATTGGGCGTTGAGCGTTAGGCGTTGAGCGTTGGGAATACCCTCCGGAACGGTTGCAACAGCCACGGGCATGTGACAGCGCGGAAAGCTTCAGGTAAAATATCGCCGGGAAGTACACTCCCCCATGCCCAATACTCAACGCTCAACGCCTAACGCTCGATGCTCAACGCCCAACGCTCGATGCTCAACGCCCAACGCTCATAGGAGTCCTCTTTGAAGGGATTTTTCATCCGGTTACTGGTCAACATGCTGGCGTTGTGGCTCACCGGCCTTCTCGCGCAGACCCTGAACCTGCGGGTCCAGATCGAGAGTTTCTGGTCCGCCTTTTCCGCCGTCATCCTGTTGAGCGTCGCCAACGCGGTCATCGCGCCGATCCTTCGCCTGTTCACCATGCCGATCAACTGCATGACCCTCGGCCTGATCGGCATCCTCATCAACGCCTTTCTCTTCTGGATCGTGGGGCTGATCCTCCCCGGCTTCGAGGTGCGAGGATTCTGGGCCGCCATCTTCGGCTCCGTGGTGATGGGACTCCTGAACGGCCTTCTCCTGACGCTCCTTCAGCCGGATCAAAAGCGCAAATGAGCGCGATTCCCTGGCGGAGCATCTCTCCCGCTTCCGGGGCTTCTGCCGAGGCGCATGAGGTCCGTCCCATGATCCAAACCTGTCTCCAGCGATGAAGAGGATGTGTGAATGCAGTTAGTGATCGTCACCGGGATGTCGGGAGCGGGTCGGACCATCGTGCTGCGGCGGCTCGAGGATCTGGGCTACTTTTGTGTGGATAACCTCCCTCCGGCGCTGCTCCCCCCGTTCGCTGCCCTCTGCCAATCCAAGGGGGAAGTGGAGCGCGCGGCGGTCGTGATGGACCTCCGGGCGGGTCCGTTCTATGCCGGACTGCCGGAAGCCGTCGAACAGGTGCGGGAGGCCGGCCCGCCGCCGTTCGTGCTGTTCCTGGACGCCAGCGACGACGCGCTGGTGCGACGGTTCAAGGAGACGCGGCGCAAGCACCCCCTCTTTTCCCGGCGGAAGGGGATCCTGGAGAGCATCCAGGCCGAGCGGGAGCTGCTGCGGGAGATCCGCGCCCTGGCGGACAAGGT
>JAHWJO010000206.1 GCA_019348365.1 Armatimonadota bacterium
CCTCATACTTACCCAGAGTCCGGCTTCAACCAAGCCATGCCGCTAATCAATTACACTGTCTCAGATCCGTTCAAATTCTGAGACGCACAGATGTCTCGAAATGCACCGATTGTTGAGACAGTATAAATTACCTCCTCCAGAATTCTTCGCCGGGGGAGAATCTCATCCAGACTCTCCCCCGTAATTCGGTGGCAAAGCCGGATGGCATAACCACTGATCTCGGGAGGAAATCGGTAGCACTTGCAGATAACAGATGCTGTGGGAAAAGATCTGCTTTCTAGTTATCCACCTCCATCCGTCGGACCGCCACATGGATTCAGTTAAAAAGATCCTCTGCAACGTTAGAACCCTTGAAGGACAGGAGGGTCTCGGGGTAGGCTAGACCTGTCACATATGCGAGCCGGACTCTCGCGCGAGCTAAGCCATAACGAGCTATGAGCGATTCGGTCCGGGCGCGGGTGAGGACCGTCTCCGCTTCCGTCACCTCCAGAGCGGGCGCGACACCCGTCCGGAGCCGCTTCTGCGCTGCCTCAAGTCCAGCCTGAGAGGCCACGACCCGCTGGTCTTCTGCAAAGAGGCGCTTTTCTGCCGCATCCAGCCCCACCCGGGCTGTTTCCACCTGGGCGTCGGCGTTGCGCTCCGCCTCGGCGAGGGCCGCGCCGGCCCGCCGATGCTCGGCGCGGGCCTGTTCCACCGCCGCGCGAATCCGCCCCCCGTCGAAGAGCGATTGGAGCAGAGAAGCCCCGAGACTCCATCCGAACCCGCCGACCAACGTCTCCGGGATGCGCTGGAGAAGGTTTCCGCTCAACCCGAAGCCGGGGCGGCGGGCCGCCCTCGCGGAATCAATCCCCGCTTCCGCCCCCTCCACCCCGGCGCGCAGGGATTGAAGGTCGGGCCGGGCGAGGCCCAGCGCCTGCGCCTGCTCAGGGGTGGCCCGGTCGAGCGTGGGCAGGGAGGGGTGGGCGTCCCCCATCTCCGCCGGGACCGTCGCCGGGTCAAGGGCGAGGGGGGCCGCCGCCGGGCGCCCGAGGAGCGCGTTCAGCGCCGCCGAGGCCTGGCGCACCCGCGCCTGCGCCTCAATCTCCCCCTGGACCGACTCCGCCAGGTCCGCCTCCGCCTGGGTGACTTCGAGGGGGACGCCCACCTCCGCCGACCGACGGATCCGCGCGATGCGGAGGCGCTCCCCGTTCAGCCGCCTCAGCTCGCCCAGCAGGGTCGCCTCCTGCTCCGCCTGGAGCACGTCGAGGTACGATTCGGTGACGTCGAGCACGAGCCGCTGGGACTCCGCCCGGAGCGACGCGAGGGCCGCCGCCTCCGCCGCCTTCGCCCCGCGCTTCCCGGCCTTCACCCGCCCGTTCGTGTCGAGGGGCACGCTGAGGTCCGCCCCGATCTGCCCCGCCCTCGACGGGTTCAGCTCGTTCGCCGGGCCGCCGTAGTTCTGCCCCGCGCTTGCGGTGAGGCTGGGGCGGCCCGCGGCGGCGGCGGCGCGTTTCCCGCCCCTTGCCCGCGCGATCTCCGCCTTCGCCCCCTCCAGCCGTGGGCTCGAGGCCAGCGCCTCCGCCAGCGCCTCGGGGAGGGTGAGGACCGCCGCCGCTCGGGGGGCGGCCTGCGCCGCCGTTGGAACGGCTTCCGAGGCGGCGATTCCACTCTCCGCCGCCACGAGAGAGGATAGCGGGAGCAGTCCCGCCAGCAACAGCGCGGTGATTCGATTCGTGTTCATCTCAAGCTCCTCTCTTTCGATCAGTCGGAGAGCGATCCCGTGAACGCCAGCGCCAGCCGTTTCACGCGGACCGTTATAGATTTGAGTGCCCGCTCGCGGACCCGCAGGTTCGCCAGGTCGTCGAACAGGCTGTAGGCGACGGGGGTCGCCAGCAGCGTCAGGACAAGGGAGAGCGTCTGACCGCCCAGGATAACGGAGCCGATCGCTTTGTTCGTCGCCGACCCGACTCCGCTGGAGAGCACCAGCGGGACCATGCCCGCCACGAACGCGACGGTCGTCATCAGGATGGGCCGCAGCCGGTCTTTGTTGGCTACCAGGATGGCCTGGTCTCGCTCCATCCCCTGGGCCCGCAGCCCGTTCGTGTGGTCGATTTGGAGGATGCTGTTCTTCTTCACCACGCCGAAGAGGACCAGGATCCCCAGCCCGCTGAAGATGTTCAGCGACTGCCCGAACAGCAGGAGGGACAGCAACGCGAACGGTACCGTCAGCGGCAGCGCCAGCAGGATCGTGATCGGGTGGAGCCACGACTCGAACTGCGCCGCCAGGATCAGATACATGAACGCGAACGACAGCAGGAACGCGATCATGAAGTTCATGGCCGCCTTGCCCATCTCTTTGCTCTGCCCGACGGTGCCGCCGGAGTAGCCCGGCTTCATCTTCAAGCCCTTCACGATGCCCTCCAGCTTGCCCAGGATCTCCGCCTGGGACGCGCCGGGGGCGGCGTTGGCGTAAAAGGTGACCTGCCGCTGCCGCGCGAGCCGGTTGATCGTCGCGGGTCCGGTCCCCTCGGTGAACTTCACCACCTGGTCGAGGCTCACGCTGCCGAGGGTGGAGCTGGGCACGGTGATCGCCGAGAGGCCGGCGGAGTCCGCCCGATAGCCGGGGAGCGCCCGGAGCCGCACCTCGTACTGCTCGCCGCCCTCGTTGTAGTCCGTCGCCTTCTCCCCGCCCACGAGGAACCGAAGGGTCTGCGCCACGTCCGCCGGGGTCACCCCGAGGTCCGCCGCCCGCTCCCGGTCAATGGTGACGGCCATCTCCGGCTTGCCGGTGACGAGGGAGGTGTCCGCATCCGTCACGCCGGGGATCGCCTTCAGCCCCTTGAACACCTCGTCGGCGTACTTTGTGAGCTGGTCAATGTCGGGGCCGGAGAGCACGTACTGGATCGTCGTGTTCTTGCCGCCCGCGCTGAACGCCGACACCGCCTGCACCCCGAGCCGCAGCCCCTGCCCCTCGAACTGCGGGAGGACCGCCTCGCGGACCTCGGACATGAGCTGCTGCTGGCTCTGCTTACGCCCCTCCAGGTCTTCGAGTTTGACGTAAATGGTGGAGAGGTTCGCCGTCCGCTGCTGGTCGCCCGCGAGGGTGGCGAGGGTGAACTTCACGCCGTCCAGCCCCCGGATCTTCTCGCTGACGGCCTCGGTGATCTGTTGCGCCGAGCGGAGGTTCGTGCCCTCGGGGGCGCGGACCGTCACCTCGAACTGCGACTCGTCGTCCTCCGGCAGGAAGTTCTTGGGCACCGCCTTCATCAGCGGCCCGCTGGCGTAGAGCGCGATGCCGCACGCGAGCACCACCACCCACCGGTGCGCCATGGACCACCGGAGCATGACCATGTAGACGTTCTCGATGGGGTTGTAGAACCGGTCCACCCACGTCGCGGCGAGGGACTTCTTCTCGTGCTGCTCCGCCGAGTGCGCCTTCAGCCACCGCGCGCAGAGCGACGGGGTGAGGGTGAAGCTCACCAGCAGCGACACCAGGATCGCGAAGGCCATCGTCAGGCCGAACGAGTTCATGAACCGGCCCACGATGCCGCCCATGAACGCCACCGGGAGGAACACCGCGACGAGGGAGAAGGTCGTCGCCATGACCGCGAGGCCGATCTCCCGCGTCCCCTCAATGGCGGCCTGGAACGGGGACATCCCCTTCTCCTCAATGAGCTTGTAGACGTTCTCCAGCACCACGATCGCGTCATCAATGACGATCCCGACGGAGAGCGTGAGCGCGAGAAGCGTCAGCACGTTCAGGGTGAAGCCGAGGGCGTTCATCAGGGCGAACGTCGCTACGATGGATGTCGGGATGGCGACCGCCGCGATGAGGGTAGAGCGGAAGTTCCCGAGGAACAGCAGCACCACGAGCGCCGCGAGGAGGCCGCCGAGGACCAGGTGCTCCTGCACCGCATGGGTTGCCGCGTTGATGAAGACCGACTGGTCCCTCACGACCTCCATCTTGTAGCCGGCGGGGAGGCCCGCCTTCAGCTCGTCGAGGCGGCCCTTGACCTCGTTGACCACGGCGACGGTATTCGTGCCGCTCTGCTTGCGGACGTTCAGCACGAGGGCAGCCCTGCCCCCCACGCTGGCGACGCTCTCCGCCTTCTCCGCGCCGTCCTCCACCGTGCCCACGTCGGCGAGGGTGACGACCTGCCCGTCCCGCTTGGAGACGGTGAGCCGGTCGAACTCGGCGACGGAGCCGAGGCGGCCCTGGGTGCGGAGGGTGACGTCGCGCTCGGCCTGCTCGACCGCGCCGCCGGGGACCTGGATGTTCTGGGCCTGGAGCGCCCGCATCACGTCTACGGCGGTGAGGCCGTAAGCCCGGAGCCTGTCGGGGTCCGCCCAGACATTCAACTGCCGCTCGCGGCCGCCGACGATGCCGACCTGCCCCACGTCGTTGATCGACTCGATGCGCCGCTTCAGCTTCTTGTCCGCGAACTCGGTCAGCTCTCGGAGGGGTTGGTCCGCCGAGAGCGAGACGGAGAGGACCGGCGCGGCGTCGGGGTCGAATTTTTCGACGACAGGCTGCTCGATCTCTTTGGGCAATTCGGGCAGGGTGACGTTGACCTTGTCGCGCACCTCCTGCGCGGCGACATTGATGTCCTTCTCCAGCACGAACTGCACCAGGACAACGGACACGCCTTCGACGGTCGTAGAGGAGAGCTGATCAATGCCGCTGATCGTGTTGACGGATTCCTCGATCTTATCGGTGACCTCGGTCTCCAGTTCTTCGGGGGCCGCGCCCGGCAGGATCGTCGTGACGGCGATCACCGGGAAGTCCACCTTCGGGAAGCGGTCCACTCCCAGGCGGAAGTAGGAGACAAATCCGAGCACCACCAGGGCCAGGGTCAAAACGCTCGCGAAGACCGGGCGCTTAACGCAGAGTTCGGCTAACTTTTGCATCTGTTTTCTCCTTAAAGTGAAAGCGATCCACCATCAAAGTCAGAAATCTGAAATCCTGGGGTCCATCCCCCGACCCGCAGGGCGCCGATCAGGGTCCAATACGTGCGAGCCGCCTCATCCGCATGGCGCTTCTGTGGATACTGCGTATTCTTGCGCCGCATTCTAACATCAAATTAATACGGGGGGAGGGTATTTTGCTTTCTGCAGATGGAGCGAGGGATTCCCACTCCACGCATGGGTAGTGGGTGGGCCGGGCAGGGGACCTCCCGGCCCGCCTCCGTGCTACTCTCCATCCTTCAGGGCGACTTTCTGCCCGTCCGTCAGCGATTCCGCGCCCTCCGTCACCACGGCGGCGCCGGGCTTCAGTCCGCTAAGGATCTGGAGCCGGTCTGTCCCGCCGCCGTTCGTGCGGACGGGGGTCCACTTCGCCTTTCCGTTTTCCGCCACGAACACCGCCTGCTCCCCTTCGTCTGATACGAGGGCGGAACGGGGCACGGTCAGCACCGGGGCCTTCGAGCTGCTTTGGATCGTTGCCCGCGCGAAGCCGCCGACGACGGGGTTCGTGCCCTCGGGCCGGGGGAGGGAGATGCGGAGCCGCACGGAGCGGTTCGCGCCCTCGGCCACGGGGATGATCTCGCGGACGGCGCCGGCGAACGCTTTGCCGGGCATCGCGTCGAGGGTGACCTTCGCTGCCTGTCCGGGGGAGAGGTAGGGGAGGTCGCCTTCGGGGGTGGTCGCCTCGAAGTAGAGGGTATCGGTCGCCACGAGGGTCATCAGGTCGCCCCGGCCCGCCGCCACCGTCTCCCCGACGTGGGCGATCCGCTTTGTCACTACGCCGTCCACGGGGGAGAAGACGCGGGTCTGGGCGAGGAGCTCGTGGTAGTACTGCACATCGGCGCGGGCCTGGGTGAGGGCGGCGTTCGCGGCCCCGATGTCGTCGAGGCTGACCTGCTTCTGGCCGAGCGCGGCGCGGGCGGCGTCGAGGGTCGCTTCGGCCTGCCGCACGCCGTTCTCCGCCGCGATCACGTCCTCGTCACTGATGCGGCGCCGGGCGCGGTTCGCTTCGGCGGTGCGGAGGGCCGCCTCCGCCTGCCGGACCGCCTCTTCCGCGATGTTGATCTCCTCGGTGCGGGAGCCTTCGTTCATGAGGTCGAGCCCCTGCTTCGCGGAGTGGTACAGCGCGAGGGCCACTTCGTAGTCGCGGCGGGCGTTGTCGGCCTCCTCCTGCCCGATGGCCCCCTCCCGCACGAGCTGCTCGCGGCGGTCGGCGTAGGATTTCGCCTTCTCCATCTGGGCCTGGGCGCGGACCACGTCCATCTCGGCGCGGGCCTTCTCCTGCCGCCGCGCGCCCTCCCGGCGGACCTTCAGCCCCTCTTTCGCGGACTGGAGGGCGGCGCGGGCGGAGGCCACGGCGGATTCGGTCTCGGTGGCGGAGATCTTCGACAGCTCCCGCGCCTGAGCCAACCGGGACTTCGCGGAGGAGAGCCCCTGCTGCGCCCGGCGGTAATCCGAGACGGCTGCGGTGTCTTTGACGGTGCGGGAGGTGACGGACTGCTTCACCCGCGCCTCGGCGGCCAGCACGGCGGCACGTGCTTTCGCTAACTGGGCCTGCAACTCGCCGTCGTCAATCTGCACGAGGAGCTGCCCGGCCCGCACGCGGTCGCCCTCCCTGACGGCCACGCGGCGGACGAGTCCCGTCGCCTTGGTGGAGAGGGTGACGACCTCGTCGGATTTCAGCGTGCCCGTCACGCGGATCTCCTTGCGGAGCATCCCGAGGGCGGCGGGTTGGACGACAACTTCGGCGAGGCTCGCCGCTTCGGGGGCGGGCGGCTTCTCCTGAGAGGCCGTGTTCGATTCGGCACGATTGCCTGCCATCATCCCGGCGGCGCCGAGGGTGGCCGATGCGAGCAACAGGGTGGCGGCGGTCCGGACCTTCTTCCGCCGGGACGCCGGGGATGCCGGAACAACGGGCGCGGGGAGCGCCGCTAAGACCGGCCTGTACTCGGGGGTGTTCGGGGTAGACATTGGGTTCCTCCTGTTCCGTCGGTGAGAGTGGGTAGGCCGCCGGATGCGCCATGGGCGGGGGTAGGGTCCGCCGGCGTCATCCTTTGCGCGTCACATCTCCATACGGACGGAGGAAATCAACCCCATGTGTCGAAAGACACATTCGGGGGGTTGATATTCTGAACATAAGTAAATTGCTGGAAGCGGAAGAGCAAGATCGTCAAGAGATCGTTCTCGGAATTCAGAGGGCTCTGGAAGCCGTCGAACAGGGGCGGGTCCGTTCCGCCAGTGATGTCTATGCCCGTCTTCGCTCGAAGCTGCTCTCTTCATGTCCTACAGCTACCTGATAATGGGCAGTCCGGATGATGGTTTCACCTCTGCCGAGATCATTGAGGACAGTAATGCCATTGGCCGTGTCTTCGAACTCGAAGACGGTTGGTATGTACATCTTATTGAACCGGAGAGATTAACGGATTCGGAACTCGTTAATGTCATCCTCATCGCAAAGGAAGAGTTAAAGCACTACGTCAACCGGAAGGGCGCGACTTTTCCAGAAGATTGGTCGAGGGCAGCCGTGTCACTCTGGCTGATGCAGCGGGACGACGGCAAAGGATTCACTTTATCCGGTGACGAGTAGAAAGGTCCTATAACTTCTCTCCCGTTTCGGTTATAGTTTCTATAAGAACCTGACCGACGCCGCCCTGCCCCTTCAGGGCCGATTAAGACACCTGTCGCCGTTCACCGTCCGGACAGGGAATACCGAACCGTGATCGTCTCGCCTCCAACGACACCGATTCAGAATGACAACGGGTCCGGCCCCGGCCC
>JAHWJO010000207.1 GCA_019348365.1 Armatimonadota bacterium
CGACAGGCTTTTGTTGTAGTCCCTCACTCGCTCGGTCCACCCTTTCCGATCTCCGAAGGTGATGTAGACTTCGAGCGGGGGCAGCGTGTCGTCCCAGTCGGAATGGTAGGCGCTGAGCGCGAGGCCGATCTGCTTCAGGTTGTTCGTACAGCCGGTCATTCGCGCCCGCTCGCGCGCCTTGGCGAACACGGGGAAGAGGATCGCCGCCAGGATCGCAATGATCGCGATGACCACCAGCAGCTCGATCAGGGTGAAACCGGTTTTCAGACAGCGAGGCGGGGCGCCCACGGTGTGAATCGTTCGATTGGAATGCATAACCCTCTCCTGAGTGTGATGAGGACGGGAGGGTATTGCCCGGCCCTCCATTCACGTAACGCCAGTGTACGAGGGGAGAGGCGCGGTGTCAAGGCTCGTGCTCTCTTCGGCCCAACGTTCGCTGCTGCTCGCTTACCCGGTTGAAATCGGCGGGGGAAATGGGACACAACGAATCGGACCGCGCGAAGAGGGGGTGTTCTTCAGCCGGCTACGGCCGGAGACGATTTTAAGGAAAGGAGTGGAATGGATGGGACGGTGGTTCTCGGTTGGAGGGGGACCTCTCCCCCAGCCCCTCCCCGACACGGGGAGGGGAGCCGAATCCATTCACGGATCGATCAATTCCATTTTGAACCGTTCTCCCTCTTTTTACTCTACTCGTTTTCAGATAGCGCGGGGTCTACCTATCGCTCAAACCGCCCTCCAGAATACGAGGAATCCCATGACTTTACAGACGACACCGGAAGACACAAATATCCCATCTACCCCCGGCCTGGAAGCAGATTCCGGACGCCGGGAAGTGGCGACGCTCGGTGGCGGCTGCTTCTGGTGCATCGAAACCGTCTTCAACGATCTGAAGGGGGTAGAGAAGGCCGTCTCCGGGTACGCGGGCGGCTCGTCTCCGAACCCAACATATAAGCAGGTCTGCTCCGGCACGACGGGCCATGCCGAGGTCGTCCAGATCACCTTCGATCCGTCCGTCCTCTCGTACCGGGAGATCCTGGAGATCTTCTTCTCCATCCACGACCCGACCACGCTCGACCGGCAAGGCGCGGACGTGGGTTCTCAGTATCGCTCGGTCATCTTCACGCACACGCCGGAGCAGCGGGAGATCGCCGAGCAGGTGATGCGGGAGGTGGGAGAGCAGGGGATCTGGGGGAAGCCCCTCGTAACGGAGCTGTCCCCGGCCCCGGAATTCTATCCGGCGGAGGAGTACCACCAGAGGTACTTCGAGCAGAACCCGAACCAGCCTTACTGCCGGGCGGTCATCGCTCCCAAAGTCGCCAAGTTCCGGCAGAAGCACATGGAAAAGCTGAAGAAGTGACCGTTCGTCGGTCGGCGTTGTTCCCCGCTCCTACACCGCCCGGCGTTGAAACACCTGGCTATTGAGACGAAGCCCGTCTGAAGCCGGGCTGGGGAATTCGGGACTCCTCTCTCCAAAGAGAGCACTCCGGTGGAGAGGAGTCCCGCTTGAGTGGGACTTTGTCCCAATAGCCCGGTGTTTTAACGCCGGGCGGCGGTGGAAATTCTCCCCGCGCCGATGTTTAACGACGGGCGGTGAGGGGCGAGGTACAGCACCGAGCGGCGAACGGTCACCCACACAAATATTGAGAGAGGCAGACAAGCAGAGATCATCCCAACGTGAGTTCGCAGCGCACAACGCCCGCGCGGTCGTGTTTGGCGATAACCTTCACCGCCCCGCCTTCCGGCGCATGCACGACCCACTCCACCTTAGCGCGGTCCTCGGTCGGATCGCTGCCTCCGTAGGGGGCCGGGGACTTGTAGGCGCGGCCCTCCAACTGCCCGATCTCCTCCCGCCGCTTCCCGGATTCCAGCGTCGCCCCCTCCGGCAGCTCGATTTCGCAGACCACCGCCCGCACGACCTTCTTCTCCAGCGCCTTCTTCGTCACGTAGGTCGGCAGCCAGCCCGTGTTGTGAACGACGAGCCGCACCCGATAGGTCCTCTTTCCCAGCGGCTTCACGTCGGTCTCGTAGATCTCCAGCTTCGGGGAGATGAGCAGGTGCCACACGAGCCACTCCGGGAAGCGGGCGATCTCCCGCTCCAGGTACTCCGGCGGCGGGTTCCGGAAGGCGTAAAGAGCATCCCACCCGCCGATCTCCACTTTGCCGAGCTGCGGGTGCTCGAACTCGTACCAATCCACGTACCCTTTGCCGCCCAGCGCCTGATCGCTCCACCGGAGCATCTTCAGGTCGTCTTCCAGGGGGTGCTCGCGGTACCAGTCGATGAACTTGTACTCCTCGATCCCGGCCTGCCGCTGCGGGCTCCAGATCTCGACGGTCCAGAAGAACATGCCCAGGTGGTCGTAGAGCCAGTCGTCCGCGACGCCGGTGATGACCTCCTTCGGGTGGTACTTGAAATCGTGGTAGACGCTGACGGCGGGGTAGCCGGTGACCTCCTTGCCCTTCTCCCCGATCTTCTGGTAGGTCCAGAGGTCTTCGGCGGGGAACGCTTCGTCGCTTTCCGTGCCATAGGGCCGCAGCAGCACGCCGCTGTAGGTGTGGAAGAGCGCGCCGCCCGTGACGTTCGGATGGGTGGCGATGAAATGGACCAGCGAGCGGACCTCCGGCTCGGAGGTGGGGTAGGGGCCGGCCCCCCTCTGCTCGAACTCCTGCCGCCAGTGGGCGGGGAAGTTCCGGTTCAGGTCGAGGCGCTCCTTCTTCGGCTGGATGGAGACGAGCACGCCGTCGTACTCCTCCAGGCGGCCTTCGGGAAGGAGGCGGTAGTACGACCCGCCGGTCTCCGTCGGGTCGCGGCGCACGAGGAGGCGCGGCTCGTCGGGGCAGGGCTTCCAGGGGCCGTTCGGGTCGGGGATCCGCATGGAGAGCATCCGCCCGTCCCCGTCGATGTCCTCCGTCACCAGCCCCCCGAACGGCTCCTCGTCGTACGGGTAGGGTCGGGTGCTGGACCGGACGATCCTCGGCACGTCCGCCAGCGCCCACTCCGCGCCGTCGGGATTGAGCCGGGGGCAGACGTAGAACGCGCGCGTGTCGAGGCAGCGGGTGATCTCCGGATCGGAGCCGTACCCCGTCACCAGCGCGTTCAGCAGGTACAGGGCGGCGGCAGAGGCGGAGACCTCGCTGGCGTGGATGTTGCCGTCCACCCAGAGGGCGGGCTTCTCCGTGTCCGGCCCGGTGTCGGCGTTCGTGACGGTCGCGAGCCAGATGTACCGGCCTTCGTAGCTCTTCCCGATGCTCTCCACCTTCACGAGCCGGGGATACTCTTCGGCGTACGCGTGGAGGAGCCGGGTCAGGTCGTCGTAGCGGTAGTACGTGTCGAAGCGGATGTCAGGCATGAGGGTTGATGAAGGGATGAAAAAGTCAGGGCAGGCCCCAACATATGGACGGGTGTCATTCTGAGCGAAGCGAAGAATCTGCGTTGAAAGTGGTGGAGGAAACGCAGATTCTTCGCTTCGCTCAGAATGACAGGCACAAGAGTTTGAAGCAGAAAGACACGAGAGATGTTCAGAAGGGCATGAGAGATGCGCTGGATGGCCTGAAGGCGCTCTCAGGAGGACAGATTTACAAGGATGATGCATGAGTCCTGAGAGCGTGGAATTGAGGGTAGCTTTAACCATTGGGCTTTATCGGGAATCGTATGGGTCCAGGTGGATCCACAGATTTCATGGTAGCGCCAACCCTTATGGTGTTATATCTCTCCGGAGGGCCGGATTCCTCCCGCGCGGTTCCGCATCTCGCAACGCGGCATCCGGTAACTTATTTACCTGGAAGATCGAGGAGGCTTCCGGGAGCGCTTCTCCCCTCGCCCGACCGGCGATTGACGGGAGCCGTCTTCCGCTGCCCGGCCTTTTGCCGGTATGATGGGTCGCTTTCCCGGCCAGAGGGGGCCCGGCGGACCCGGCATCCGGCGCTGCCGCGCGACCTCGCTCGCCAGGATGGCCGCCGCGTGTCCGGCGGGGAACGACGGGATCGGGTCGGCCATGGGCAGGTGTGCGGAGTGGCGGCAGGCGTTCCGAACCGCGTCCGTCAGGCCTTTGAACTCCCCGCCCACCGCGATCAGCACCGGGGCACGGAGGTTGAAGTCGTAGAAATTTCGCATCGCCCCCGCCGTCGCCAGCAGGCTCTCGATACCGAGCGTTTCCAGCCGCTTGAACTGCTTCGTCGGATCATCGAGGGCGGCGAGGGGGAGGCGGTCGTACGCCCCGCTGGAGGACTGCCCGATGACCACGTCGTCCTCCCCCCACTCCCGGCGGTCCATCAGGACGGCGTCCGCGCCCAGCGCCTCCACGCACCGGAGCGCGTAGCCCAGGTTGTGCGGCTCGTGGAACTTCTCGAAGGCGAAGAGGAGCGGCGCGTGATCCCACCCCTCCACGTACCGCACCCACTCCTCAAAAGGGGAGAGGACTCGCGGCCCCACTTCCGCCGCCACGCCCCCATGATTCTGCACGCCTGTGCGCTCCACCAGGTCGGCGGGCGTGAGGCCCTCCACCGTCACGCCGAGGGATGCCGCCGCTTGATGGAACGGCTCCGCGCGTTTGGGGGGAAGGGTGTTCGACAGGAAGAGGCGATAGATGCGGCGGTTCCCGGATTCCAGCGCGGCCTGTACCGCCAGCTTGCCGACGAGAAGCGAAGAGAGAGGGGTCACGGCAATCGTTCCGTCCTGAAGGCGTGGAAGGGAGCCATCTACGAGGGGAGGGGAAGCATTCAAAATCTCCTCAGAATTTCGGCGCGGCCCGCCGTTTCTCCCTGTCGGAATCGCCCGGTTTCCCCGATGATTAAATCCGCTATGGATGATTCCCAGGACCTTCTCCGGTGGATGTCCCGCCACCGCCCCGCCTCTCGCCGCTCTCCCGCTTCCCGTCCCCCGGTGAAGCTTTCATGCTGGAACTGCGGCCATGCGTTGCTTGCCCCTCGCCCCGAATCCAGACTCACCTGCCCCTGCGGCGGAGTCTACTCGGAAACGGCTTCCCATGGAGAGGAACTGGAAGAATGACCGCAGCGATGCCGTTCAGACCCCCGCGCGCGGCTTGAACGCCCTCCCCTCTTATGGATAGGACTTCGCCCCATCCGGGAAGCTTCGTCCGCGCGACAATGATTCTTCCCCTCCCATGGCGAAACCTCTGGTGAGGAGGCTCGTGATGATCGCGCCGTCCGGCTGGAGGTTAAGGATGGGGGAAGTCTGGGAGGCCGCGCTCGATCTGGTCTACCCGACGCGCTGCGTCGCCTGCGACCGGCTGGGGGCGGGGCTCTTCTGCGACGAGTGCCGGGACTCCGTGGAGCCGATTGCGGCGCCGCACTGCGAGCGCTGCCAGGAACCCGATGAGCCGGGCCGGTGCCCCGGCTGCCGCCATCACCCTCCCGCGTTCCGACGGGCGCGGGTCGCGGGCCGGTTCGAGGGATCCCTTCGCGACGCGATCCATGCCCTGAAGTACGAGCAGCGCGAGCGGGTGGCCGCCCCTCTCACCGACCTGCTCGCTGCAGCCTGGGAACGCGCGCCCGAGCTGCACGGCGCGGAGGCGGTCGTTCCACTGCCCAT
Organism: Armatimonadota bacterium; assembly: GCA_019348365.1. Taxonomy (GTDB): domain Bacteria; phylum Armatimonadota; class DTGP01; order DTGP01; family JAHWJO01; genus JAHWJO01. The sequence continues at coordinate 5,549 of JAHWJO010000207.1, forward strand.
CCACGCCCGTCGCGAGCGGGAGCGCGGCTTCAACCAGTCGGCGCTCCTGGCGGGGGAGCTGTCCGAGCGCATCGGACTCCCGGCGCTGGAGTCGGTCCTCACGCGCCCCGTCTATCGAAAGCCGCAGGTGGGCCTGAACCGGGAGGAGCGGCACGCCAATGTGGAAGGGGTGTTCCATGTGGAGGACCCTGAAGCGATCACGGGCCTCACGCTGCTCCTCATCGACGACGTTCTCACCACCGGGGCCACCTGCCATGCGGCGGCGCAAACCCTCATGGCGGCGGGCGCGAAGGAGGTGTTCGTCCTTGCGCTGGCCCGTGAACCGTACCGCAAGGAGCGGCGCAGCGCCGTTTCCACCGTCCCGCCTGCCCGGAAAGGAGTGACCCATTGACTGCCCGAACCGTCTCCACCACCGACCTCCCGTTCCCGGTCGTCACGCGGGGCAAGGTGCGCGACGTGTACGACCTGGGGGACCGCCTCCTGTTGGTCGCCTCGGACCGCATCTCCGCCTTCGACGTGATCCTCCCCTCTCCCATCCCCGACAAGGGCCGGGTGCTGACCCAGATCTCCCAGTTCTGGTTCGACCTCACGGCCCCGCTCTGCCCGAACCAGACCCTGAGCGGGCCGGACGCCGAATTCCCCGAAGAAGTGAAGGATCGTGAGGAGCTGCATGGACGCGCCGTCGTGGTGAAGAAGACTCAACCGTTCCCGGTGGAGTGCGTGGTGCGGGGCTACCTGAGCGGGTCGGCGTGGGCGGCGTACCGCCAGGCCGCATCTGCAAACGGGATCGTGGAGCTCTGGGGATTGCGGCTACCCGCCGGCCTGAGGGATTCGGATCGCCTGCCGGAGCCCGTCTTCACCCCCACCACCAAGGCCCACAGCGGACATGACGAGAGCATCACCTTCGAGGAGATGGCGGGGACGGTGGGAAACGAAACCGCCGGGTTACTTCGGGATCGGGCGCTCGCGGTTTACGAAGCGGGATGCCGTCATGCCGAGTCGCGGGGGCTCATCGTCGCGGACACGAAGTTTGAATTCGGGGAGAGGGACGGGGAGATCCTGCTCATCGACGAAGCGCTGACCCCCGATTCCTCGCGCTTCTGGGATGCCCGCACCTACGAGCCGGGGCGGCCCCAGCCCAGCTTCGACAAGCAGTTCGTGCGGGACTGGCTCCAGGACCTCGCGGACCGGGAGGAGTGGAACAAGGAGTCGCCCGGCCCCGAACTCCCCGAGGAGATCGTTCGGGGCACGTCGGAGCGTTACCGGGAGGCGTACCGGAGGATCACCGGGCGGGAGCTGGAGGCCGGCTGAGAGGAGGGGAAAGATCGCACCCGCCGGCCTCAGGGCAAAATGGTAGCGGAACCCGTCGGGCTGCCGGATGGGGCGGGCTGCGGGAACCCGAAATCGATCGCGGTGGTGGGAGCCTTCCACGCCCGCTCCTGGTCCTTGCTCAGGTCCAGGTTCCGCTCCAGCGTGACCTCGCGGGAGCCTTTGTCATCGAAAATGAGCGCCCGGACGGTGTAGCGGCCCTCCGGAATCCGCACCTCGATATTCCCCGGCCCGCTGTCGAGCACGACGGTCGTCTGGCCGGAGCCGTAGAGCAGGAGGGGCGTTCCCCGGAGCGGCGTCCCCTTGCGGTCGGTCAGGCCCGCCTTCAGGGTGTGGAAGGTGGGGCGCTGAATGGGAACCTCCACCGTCCCGCTGCCGAGCGTGGCGGGCTCCGGGACCTCGTACTTGAGCGAGGAGTACCCCGGCCCCGCCGGAGCGGAGAGGATCATCCGGTAACTCCCCGGCAGGAGGTTCACCTTCACTTCATCCGGCCAGAGCTGCTCCACGGAAAAGTAATCCCACCGGCTCGTCATCACGCCGGACCGGTCGGTGCCGGAGACCGGTTCCATCGTGAGCGAGGTGAAGGGGGCCATCGGCCCGGCCTTCTTCAGCCGGACGTGGCTGATCGCTTCCTTCGGGATCGCCGGGATCGTGACTTTCAGCTCCGCGAGCTGCTCCTTGCGAAGCCGGACCGGCTCCAGCCAGTGGAGCGTGCCGCTCATCTCTTCCAGCGGATTGGCCGGGACCGGGTCGGAAAACCGGACCTGATAGGAGCCGGGGAAGAGGGGCACGGTCTGGCGGAATTCCGGCGCGGCGGAGAGGGAGATCGTCGGAGTC
>JAHWJO010000669.1 GCA_019348365.1 Armatimonadota bacterium
TTCATATCCCAGTTCTTCGCTACGAACTCCGACGCGAGCCAGTCGAGCAATTCCGGGTGGCTGGGGCGCTGGCCCTGCGTGCCGAAGTCCTCGCTCGTCTCCACGATCCCGACCCCGAAAAGCGTCTCCCAGAAGCGGTTGACCGCCACCCGCGCGGTGAGGGGGTTCCGGGAATCGACGAGCCAGCGCGCCAGCCCCAGCCGATTGCGGGGCAGATCGGCGGCGAGGGCCGGGAGGACCTCCGGCGTCTTCGCCTCCACCGTCTCGCCCTTTTGGAGGAAACTCCCCTTGATCCGCAGGGCCGTGGCAGGAATCTCGTCCCCCGGCTTCTCCTCCATCACGAGAGTAGACGGGACGGGCAGTTCCCGCAGCCGCTTCTCCAGCGCGGCGATGCGGGATTTCATCGCCGTCGCATCAGATTTGCTCAGGGCGGGGTTCTCCACCCGCTCTTTCAGCCGCGCGATCTCCGTCTCCAGGTTTTTCTGCTGCGCCTTCTGGCCGGGGGAGGGGATCTTCAACTCCGGCTCCAGCGACCGCTCGAAGAAGGCGAGGAACGTGTAGAAGTCTTTCTGGCGGAACGGGTCGTACTTGTGGTCGTGGCACTGGGCGCAGGCGAGCGTGGAGCCGAGCCAGACCGTCGCGGTCGTGCTCGCCCGGTCCACGAGGGTGGTCCAGCGCGCCTCCTCGCGGTCCACGCCGCCCTCCGCGTTGTACATGGTGTTCCGGTGGAACCCGGTGGCGATCCGCTGATCCATCGTGGGCCGGGGGAGCATGTCCCCGGCGATCTGCTCCACCGTAAATCTATCGAACGGGAGGTTCTGGTTGAGGGCGTGGATCACCCAATCGCGGTAGGGCCAGAGGGAGCGTCGGTCGTCCTTCTCGTAGCCGTTCGTGTCGGCGTAGCGCGCGAGATCGAGCCAGGGGCGCGCCCATCGCTCCCCGAAGTGGGGCGAAGCGAGGAGTCGGTCCACCGCCTTCTCGTAGGCGTTCGGGCTTTTGTCGGTGAGGAAGGCGTCCAGCTCCGGCACGCTCGGCGGCAGGCCGATGAGATCGAGGCTGACGCGCCGCAGGAGGACGGCTTTCTCGGCTTCCGGAGAGGGAGATAGCTTCTCTTTCTCCAGCCGCGCGAGCACAAACGCATCCACCGGGTTGCGGACCCCCGCTTTGCTCTTCACCGGGGGGACCGGCGGGCGCTTAACGGGGCGGTACGCCCAGTGGCCATGGGTGGGATCGGCGGGTTTCTCCGGCCACTCCGCGCCCTGGTCGATCCAGAGGCGGATCATCTCGATGGTTTCGCGGGGGAGGGGAGCCGCGTTCGGGGGCATCCGGAGCCCTTTCCCCGTGCCCTCGATCATGGTGACGAGGAGACTTTCTTTGCCCTTCCCCGGAAGGATGGAGAGGCCCGAGGTCCCGCCCCGGAAGGCCGCCGCCTTCTCGTCCAGCCGCAGCCCGGCCATCTGCTGCTCTGTGCCGTGGCAGCCGTAGCACGACGCCTTGAAGATCGGCTGAACGTCGCGGAAGAAGTCGACTCTCTTCGCCTCCGCCGCCCCCGCCGCCGCCGCCGCCGCCGCCACGAGCGACAGGAGGACGAAGAGAACGAGACAAAGGGATCGAAGCGAGGGGGCTCGACGAGGGGAAATGAGTATCAGGCGTTGAGTATTGAGCATCGGATACAGGGGGCTGAACGCAAGGAGGAGGGGCGGCTTTCCGTTGGTTTTGCACCCTCAGCCTACCAGAAGGGAGGGAGAAAGTCTATCCCTCGCCCACCTCAGCAATCTATTCGGGGGGCGCTCCTCGCCACAACCTTACCCCGAAGGCTCTGTTTTCCTCTACCGATGCAATCGAATGCAATCGAAATTGATACCGATTAAAGACTGTGGATGGAACTGCACCAAACAGACGGGGATAAGACGGGTGTCGGCGTAGGCCGACACTGGGCGGAACGGAGTGAGGCCACCCAGCGGAGGAGTTCACTCCCACCGCTAACACACCGCTTCCCTACTTCTTCTTGAAACGCAGCGTCGCCGTGATGGGGAAATGGTCGGAGGGGTAGCGCCCGTCCCGGTTCGCCCGGAGGATTTCCGCATCCTTCACCTCGAATTCCGGCGTGATGAAGATGTAGTCGATCTTGTCGCCCGTCGTTTCCCCCCGGAAGGCGTTGAACGTCCCCACCACCTTCTCATCGGGGTGCG
>JAHWJO010000670.1 GCA_019348365.1 Armatimonadota bacterium
GCAATTGGAGAGCGGGAGACGGGGAGACGGGGAGACGGGGAGACCGCCCCCCCCCACTACCCGCCCGTGCAAGATGTGGTGACCCCCGGCGCCCGCACCGTGGATAACGTGTGCCGCTTCCTCAAGTGCAGCCCGAATCCGCTCGTGTAGACGCTGCTTTACCAGGCCGACGGCGAGCCCGTCGCGGCGCTCGTCCCGGGCGACCGCGAGCTGAACCCGAACAAGCTCCAGGCGGCGCTCGGAGTCGCATTGCTGGAGATGGCGGAGGACGACCAGGTGCAGATCCTCACCTGCGCGCCCGTCGGGTTTGCGGGGCCGGTGGGCCTCGACTGCAAGATCGTCGCCGACCGCGAGGTGGCGGGCATGAGCGACTTCATCACCGGAGGAAATAAAGCCGATACGCACCTGCGGCACGTCCATCCGGGCCGGGACTTCACCCTCGATCTCGTCGCCGACATTCGCAACGCCGAGAAAGGCGACCCCTGCCCCCGCTGCGAGGAGGGGAAATATACGGAAGAGCGCGGGATTGAGATCGGGCACATCTTCAAGCTCGGCACCCGCTACGCCGAAGCGATGGGGGCCACGTTCCAGGACGAGAACGGCGAGGAGCACCCGATGATCATGGGCTGCTACGGCCCCGGCGTCAGCCGCACCCTCGCCGCCGTCGCCGAAACCCTCTCCGACAAGGACGGCATGGTCTGGCCCGCCGAGATCGCCCCGTACGAGATCGTCGTGATCGTGGTCAACCCCTCGGACGAGGCGCAGTCCGCCGCCGGGGAAAAGCTGTACGGCGAGCTCCGGTCGCGGGGCGTGGAGGTCCTCTACGACGAGCGGGACGAGCGGAGCGGCGTGAAGTTCAAGGATGCCGACCTGATCGGCATCCCGGTGCAGATCGTCGTGGGCCGCGCCCTCGCTGAAGGCAAGCTGGAGGTCCGCACCCGGCGGGACAAGGCGACCGAGTCGGTGGAGGTCGAGCGCGCCGCCGACGCCGCCATGGAAACGCTGGAGCGCCTGAAAGCGGAACGGAAGTAATCGGATGGGTGACCCCCACAACATCGAGGTCTTCTCTTACATCTCCCGTCTCCTGATCGCCCTCGTCCTCGCCGCCGTGTTCGGCCTGGAACGGGAGCGCCGGAACCGGGCCGCCGGGCTCCGAACTCACCTGCTTGTGACCCTGGGCGCGACGCTCATCACCCTCGTCTCGGAGAGCTACGGCAGGGGCAGCGGCCAGTTTCCCGCCGCCGACCCGACGCGTATCACGGCGCAGATCGTGAGCGGGATCGGGTTCCTCGGCGCGGGAACGATCATCGTCCGGGGCGGGACGGTGCGCGGCCTCACGACGGCGGCGAGCCTCTGGGTCGCGGCGGCGCTGGGCATCGCGGTCGGACGCGGAGGGGAATTCCTCATCGTGGCCGCCGTCACCAGCCTCCTCGTCCTCTTCGTCCTGACGGTGCTGGACCGCCTGGAAGACGTGCTCATCAAGAAGCGTCCCTGGCGGCAGGTGACCATCGGCTACACCGTAGGAGCGGGCTCCGATTCGGAGATCGCCTCACTCTTCAACGAAATGAACATCCGGCTCCGCAGCATCGAGCGGGAAGAGTCCTCCGACCCCGGCCTGCACATCACGGAATTTCTGATCCAACTGCCGCCGGGGCTGGAGGCCAGCCGGGTGGATGCGCGCCTGCTGACGCTCCCCGGAGTCCGCCGGATCGAGTGGGAATAGTCGGTACATGGAATTATTTAGGATGTCAGGCCGGGGATGCCGGGAGCGAACGGGAAGCCGGGACGCCGTCCGGGTACGCCAACCCGCCGATACACCATCGGTGACGGGAAGGATAATTGATTCTCCTCCCCAAAAGGCGTTATGATACAGGCGAGGAAAGACAGGGATCTCGCGCCTCCGCATCCTTTCCGACTCCCGCCGATTCTTCGCAAGTTCGCCTCATGATGTTTACCCCTACTCTTAACATAACGCTCGCAGAGGAGATTGAAATGTCAGAAGCCCTTACCGGAGCCATCCCGAAAATCGGGGAGAAAATCCCGGAATTTGAAGCCGTCACCACGCAGGGCACGCTCAAATCGAGCGATCTGGAAGGCAAGTGGACGGTGCTCTTTTCCCACCCGGCGGACTTCACGCCCGTTTGCACCACCGAACTGGTCGCGTTTGCCCAGAAGCAGCCGGAAT
>JAHWJO010000010.1 GCA_019348365.1 Armatimonadota bacterium
CGGAAGAGGAGTTGCGGTTCCAGGAGACCTGGCCCGGCGTTGATAATACGGGCCAGGTGGTGGACCCCGGCTCGTACACGATTGTGGGGTGGGTGACCGCCGAGGACAAGGCCGAGCTGACCGAGAGCAGCGCGGAGGTGATCGTCCAGGAGGTCCGCCGGGCCGGACCCTCGGTGGGGGACCTCCTCAAGAATCCAAGGGCGTATCTGAACCGGGAGATCACCCTGACGGGCGTTTTCCGCGCCCACCTCGCGGAGCGCGGCGAGCGACTGGTGGAGGACGGCCCTCCCACCTCCCGCAGCGATTGGATTCTGAAGGACGACACGGGCAGCATCTACGTGGCGGGCAACGGCGGGATTCTCTTCGACCGCCGGAGCGACCTGAACAAGCGGTTCCGGGTGCATGGCCTGGTGCGGATGAATCCCGAAGGCCGGCTCTATCTCCGAGCGTGGGAAGTGGAACGACTCAACCCCTCACGCCCTCGTTGACGACGCCCTTGTTAATGAGAGCCCGGTGATTCTGACGAACGTCGGAGGATGAGATCCGGTTCTATCTCCCCATAGTGCGGGACAGGGCGCTGGTCGAACTGGAACTGTGGGTGCTCTGCTCCGATGCGGGAGTGCCGATGGGTTTCATGGGGCTGTCCGGCTCCAAAGTGGAAGCCCTGTTCCTCGCGCCTGAACATCTCCGCCAGGGGGGCGGTCGCCGCCTCATTCAGCATGCCCGGAAACTCAGGGGAGTGTTGACTGTGGATGCCAACGAGCAGAATCCGGCAGCCCGGCGCTTCTACGAGGCATGCGGGTTCGTTGTCGAGGGGAGGTCGGAGTTGGACAGCGCCGGGCGACCGTTCCCGATCCTGCACATGCGTAGGGCGGTGCCTCTTTCCACCTGACCCGTACCCCTTTTGAATAAAAAATGGCCCGGATTGATCCGGGCCATCACTTTTCGCTCTTCCACTTACTTTTTAATTTTGCCTATCCTGCCACGGTCACGAACACCTGCCACGCCACCAGGCTGAAGCAGAGGGAAACTGCGTAGAGCACCAGCACCGCCTGCCTCTGGGAGAGGCCCCGGCGCACCAGAATGTGGTGGACGTGGCCCTTCTCCGGCGCGAACAGCGGTTGCCCCCGCACCAGGCGCTTGAGCGTGACGAACACCGCATCGAAGACGGGTACGCCCAGCACCAGCACCGGCAGCGAGATCGCCACCGTGGCGGCGACTTTGAACAGCCCCGCCACCGCGATACACGCCATCGAGAAGCCGAGGAACTGCGCTCCCACCGTCCCCATGAAGATCCGCGCCGGGTTGAAGTTGTGCTTGAGGAAGCCCACGCAGGAGCCGGAGAGCGTTGCGGCGAGGAGGGCGAGGTCCACCTGTCCACGGGTCAGGGCCATCAGGGCGAGGGTGCCGGAAGCGATGGCGCTGATCCCGGCTGCCAGCCCGTCGAGGCCGTCGATCACGTCCACAGCCTTGGTGATGAAGAAGATCCAGGCGATGGTGACCGGGATGGAGAGCATCCCCATATCGATCTCGCCCGGCCCGAACGGGTTGCTGACGAAGGTGATCCGCACCCCGAACGCCACGGCGAGGGCGGCGGCGGAGCAGATGGCGAGCAGCTGATGCTTGGCAGAGAGGTCGTAGCGGTCGTCGAGCATGCCGAAGAAGGCGATGAGCGTCCCGCCGAGCAGGATGCCCAGCACGGGAAGCTCCAGCCGGTGCAGCGTCAGCGCCAGGAAGACGATGATCGTGCTCGCGTAAATGGCGAGGCCGCCCCAGAGCGGCATCGGCTCTTTATGGATATCCCGCGCGCGCGGCTCGCGCACCACGCCCGCTTTGAAGGCGATCTGGCGGGCGAGGGGGGTCAGGACGAACCCGCCCACCCCGGCGAGGATGAAGGCCAGTACACAGTAGAAAAATTGCGGGCTCAATCGGCGGCTCCTTAAAATCGGTAGGATGGAGGCCTGTAGTCGATCACTGAATTTAGAAGAGTAAGGAAATAAGCCGCCGGGGTGCGACCGGAGGAGGCACCCCGGCGGATCGGGAGCGTTCGCAAACCCTCCCGATGCCTGGCCGAAGGCGGCGTGGGCGGTTCTGAATGACCGTCCCACATCGGCCAAATGTACACTTTACATCGAAGTGATGCAGATCGAAGCGCAGATAGAAGCGCGGATCTACGGAATTGAAACGAGCGCGGGAACCGCGTTCCCCTCAGTTGTATCACAGATCGACAGCGGGCGCTACTACCGCCAGTATCGCATCGGCAGCGGGGCCGTCCCTGTGAAGGGAACTTCTGGTTATTCCGCTTCCTTTTATAAATTACCCAGATTATAAATTACCCAGAAGGAACAACAGGGAACAGCCGGCTCTCCGGTGAAGCCGCGCTTCCCATGAAATAACGAGGTTTTTTTATCTTTGTCACTCTGATAGTCAAAATTTCCGGAGGCAAGCAGGATCGTCGCTCTTTCACCGGACACCGTTCGACCCGTTGGACGTTCACCCTTGAAGGGGAAGCGTACGGGTTTGCGGTTCCGTCGTCGGGCCCAGGCAGCGCGGGCCGTCCGGCGTCCAGGCCAGCGGATCGATGAACATGCGGCGGGCGGTCTTTTCCGGATCCCAGGCGTGATAGACCATGAACTCCGTGCGCCCGTCGGGTCCCATCACCACGGAATTGTGTCCCGGCCCGAGGACCTTACCGGGACTCCCTTTGAGTACCGCCGGCCCTTCCAGAGCCCATTCATTCCGGTACGGCCCCAGCGGATGCTCCGCGACGCCATAGCTCACCCCGTAGGTTTCGGAGTGCCAGGCGCCGCCGGAGTAGAAGCAGTAGTAGAGCCCTTCATGCTCCACCACGAACGGCCCTTCCACCGTATGCCAGGCTTCCCACTGCTGCCCATAGTGCGTCCGGTTCCGCTCGTAGATCTGCCAGTCCGACGAGGCGCGGAGGACGATCTGCGGGGGGGCCGCCGGGGTCATCATGTCGTCCTCAAGCGGGATCACCGCCGTGCCGGTCCCCACGCGCTCGTCAAAGTAGTCCCGCGCGAAGAAGAGGTAATACTGCCCGTCTTTCGGGTCGCGGAAGGGGTGGGCGTCGATGGTGAAGCCTTCCTCCGGCAGCAGAAGGCGACCGGAATCGATGAAGGGGCCGGCGGGGTGGTCCGCCACGGCGACTCTGAGGCGCTGGTTCTCGTCGCCGCCCCCGGCAGCGGAGTAGTACATGTAGAATCGGCCGTCCCGCTCGGCCACTTCGGGCGCCCAGTAGGCGGTATAATCCTCCCCCAGCGACTCCAGCGCGCTCCCGACCGGAGTCCAGCTCGCCAGATCGGGGGAACGGAGGATGGAGAAGTGCATGGCCTTTCCGGTCCGCTCCTCCGTGACGGCGGGACCGGTGCCGTAGGCGTAGTAGTCGCCCTGCCACTTCAGGACGAACGGGTCTGCCAGGTACCCCGGCCAGACCGGATTCTGATAAGTAAATTCCATTGCTGCCTTTCCGGTGAAGGGGAGGAGAGTCTCTTTTGTCATGAGGCCATGAGGCGGATCCGACCGGCAGTGCCCGGCAGAAACGGCTCAGGGATCATCCGGTATGATCGTGGCGATGATGGATGTCGGGATAATGCGGGTGGGAATGGGTCATCGGTGAGTGAGTGTGAGCATGGGTGTGGGGCTCGCGCGGGTCTACCCCCGGCGGGTGGTCGTGCCGGTGATGCTCGTCGTGGACGTGCGCATGGGAGTGGACGAGGCGCTCGTGATGATGCTCGTGCTCGTGCCGCTCGGTGAGGTGCAGCGCCACTCCCGCGCCCATCAGGAGCGCCGCGAGGAGGAAGAGCGGACCGACGCTTTCCCGCAGGATCAGGAGCGAGAGGAGCGTCCCGACGAACGGCGCAAGAGAGAAATAGGCGCCGGTCCGCGCGGTGCCGATGTGGCGGAGGGCCAGAACGAAGAGCGCGAGACTTAACCCGTATCCAAAGAAGCCGACTCCCATCGAGCCGAGGACGAGGGGGGCCGTGGGGAGGGACGCACCGAGGGCCAGCGCCAGGGTGAGATTGACGGCCCCCGCCACGCCCCCTTTGATCGCCGCGATCTGGAGGGGATCCCCGGCGGAGACCTTCTGGGTGAGGTTGTTGTCCACCCCCCAGCAGAGGCAGGCGGCGGCGATGGCGAGGGCTCCCGTCGAGAGGGACAGCCCTTCCGTCCCCTGCCAGGAGAGCAGCAGCCCGCCGAGGACGATGAAACCCATCCCGAGGGCGATGCGCCGGTCCACGTTCTCATGGAAGAGGAACCACGCGAGCAGCGCGGTGAAGACCCCTTCGAGGTTGAGGAGGAGCGACGCGGCGGAGGCAGGAGTCATCGCCAGGCCCGTCATGAGGAGGACCGGCCCGAGCACCCCGCCGAAGAGGATCGCGCCGCCGAGCCACGGGAGGTCGGACCGGGACAGGCGCGCCTCGCCCGGCGCACTCCGGCGGGCCTGCCGAAAAATCAGGAGGAGGGAGAGGCCGATCCCGGAACCCAGGTAGAGGAGTCCCGCCAGAAGCGCGGGGGGGACGGAGCCGAGGAGGAGTTTCGCGAACGGGGTGCCCGCCCCGAACAGCACCGCCGAAAGGAGGGCGACCCCCACCCCCGCCGGCAGCCTTTCCGTACGCATGGGCCGCTCATTCTCCATCCGGCACCCCGGCTCTCTCCCTCCGCCCCGTTTGTTCCGGCGTACGGCCAGAGCGGCTCGGGCGCGCTCGTCGATCCTCGTAAACGGGGCTCAAGTCAGTCGTCCGTTATATGGGCGTGCCGGAGCATGGTCCGCGCTTTCTCGCTCACCCCTTCCAACTGGCGGCGGGTGAGAGCCGGGGGCTTCTGCTCAAAGCGGTACCAGGGGCGGGTGTACACGAGGGCGACGTTCGGGCGGGAGCGCGTCCCCCGGTTCGGGGTGCCCCGGTGCCAGGCGCGCAGGTCGCGGATGAGCAGGTCGCCTTCGTTCATCAGCAGCCGCAGGGAGGTCATCGTCGCGGCCAGTTTCTGGAGATCGACCCGGCCCGGCATGTAATGGGTGCCGCCCGGCCAGATCTCCAGCGGGCCGTTCTCTTCCGTCACGGTGACCAGCGGCACGTTGATCACCAGGCCGTAGGGGGGAGCGGAAAAGTTCGTCTCCGGGAAGAGCAGCCGGGTGTCCGAGTGGACGTTCTGGTAATCCGAGCCGGGCAGGGGGGTATCGGACGCGAGGTAACTCCAGAGGAGATCCGGCCCCAGCACCCGCTCGATGATGGCGAGGGCCGCCGGATGCTCGTACAGGATCGGGTCGGAGAAGGGGGGCTCGAAGGGGAGGTACATCTGGTACCGGTTCGCGCCCCGGTTCGTGGGCTGGGCCGCGCGGTACGCCTCCAGGAGTTGATCGAACCGGTCCCGCATCCGTGCGATGAACTCGACGGGCAGGGCGTTCGGCAGGACCGTGTAGCCGTTCACGCGGACCTGATCGGCGTGGAATTGCAGCGCATCGGCATCCTGGAGGAGCGCCTGCATGGCCTCCGGCAGGCCCTCGGTGGGGGGCGGGGACGTGTCTCTGTTCGTCGGGGGGGTGACCGTCTGCACCGGGGCGCCTCCTGTCCGTCATCGCGGGAGAATGGGGGAAGGTCCAGTAATGAAGTGGGGATACGGGAAAGCCGAACGGCCGGGGATCGGCGCATCCCCTTCGACCCCTTCCGGACTCAGGTTTGGCGGTCCGCCGCGATTCTCCTGCGAAAACCGGGCCGAAGGGGAGGAAAAGAATCCGCCCCCCGGGGCCGGGGAGCGGACGGCGTGACGGACGGGGGATGCGGCGGCTTCCGAGCGGCGTTCACCGCCCGAAGGAGTTCGCCATGCCGGAAAGGACCGAACTGAGCGCGGACGTGCCGAGGGTCTTCACGACCTCCGGATTTTCCGCGTAGTAGTCGCTGATGCGGTCCACGATGGAGGGGTTCTGCTGCTGCGCCTGCGCGGCGAGATCCCGCACCGCGTCGGGGGGGATCTGCTCCGCCTCCTGGGGCGTCACCTGGGTCTGCCCGCCGCCCAGGAGACCCGCGAGGCCTGAGAGGCCGTTCTGCTTCATGACCTGCGAGAACAGCATCGGGCCGACGGTGGACAGCAGCATATTGAGGAGCCCGGCCCGCTGCGAGCCGTTGGACTGGCTGAAAAGCTGCGCGACGAGCTGGGGGAAGGGCGGGGTCTGGTCCGAGCGGAACATCGATCCGATGCTCTCCGAGAGCGACGCTTTCGGGGCGTTGCGCGTGATTTCATCGAAATCCTCGTCGGGACGGGCATCGGGGGAATCGCTTCCGGCATACCGCTGGAGCACGTTTCCGATCTGGCCGAAGACATCCATGTGTGGCCTCCAATCTCACGATGAACAGAAGAATCCGGTAAAGGTGAACGGGGCTCACCAGACCTATTTATCCGGCTGGCCGGGCATGTAAACCGCCGGAGCGCATCGACGGCGCTTCATCGGGGGAGAGGAGCGATGGAGCCGCCCGTTTAAGGCTCTCGGAGTTCGATCTCATCGGAGGGGAAATTGCGATCAAACGAATAGACCACGGAGGGGGAAGTTTGCCGCGCGGCGGCCCAGATCAGCGCATCCGGGATCGAAACTCGACCGGAGCCCCGGCAGCGTTGCAATGCGGCCAACGCGATCTCTTTCTCCAGGGACGCCAGGACGATATTCTGTCGCATCAGGAAATCGATGAGCAGGCTCAGCACTTCCTCGCGTCTCACGCCGTAGACCGTTCGCAACACATGAGCCGTCTCGATCAGAACGACTTCGGGAATCACCAGCCGTTCGGACGCCTCGATCAGCGCCTCTGCGCGAGCCGCCATTTCCGGCGGATCGTCCGTGAGATACCGGACCACCACGCTGGTATCCGCGATGTCGGACACAGGCTACTTCCCCCACTTCCGGGCATACTCCTCAGCAACGGCTTCCTCCACCGCTCGATCCCAATCCTCCTCGGGGAGAGGGGTTTTACGGATGAAGGGCCGGGCGGCTCCTCTGAGGGAGCGACGGTGTTCCGGCGGGAGAAAATAGATCTCGACGTGATCCTCCACCAGGCACTGGACGGTTCGCCAGCCCGGCTGCACTCCGAGCCGATCTCGATACGCCTTCTCGATGACGACCTGCCCTTTGGGTCCGACTTTGTTCGCCACAGTCATACCTCCTAAGAAAAGTATAACCGGATGAGGGAGGTCGTTCAATGCGGTGTCATCATTCCGGCGTCTCCAAATCGTTCAATCGCTGAAGCAGCTCCGGCACATGGTTCTGCACGATGTCCCACACAATCTGCGTATCCACAGCGAAATAGCGATGGATCGCCAGATCCCGAAAGCGGGCGATCTTGCTCCATTCGATGGAGGGATACAGGATTCGGAACTCCGGAGGGATCTGCTTCACGGCTTCGCCGATGATCGTGAGGTTGCGGAGGACCGCGTCCATGCGCAACTCATCGGAGATGAACTGCTCATAGGTGTAGCCGTCGGTATAGCGCATGACCTTTTCGCAGGTGCGGCGGATGTCATCCAGGAACGGGAGAAAATCCCGGGACATAACAGGCTTCCTTTTCGACGACGGATCGAAGTGCGGGGGGGAGCGAGGACCGGGTCAGGAGGTCCACAGGCCGACCGAAGAGGCGTTCCAGATAGAAACTGAGCTCGATGTAGCGGTCAAAGGTGGGAGGGCCGTCGAACTCTACGACGAGGTCGAGGTCGCTCTCATCGCCGGCCTCGTCGCGCGCGGTGGAGCCGAACAGGGCGAGGGTGCGTACGCAGAACGGTTCCAGTTCGTGCCGGTGCGCGGCGAGGGTGGTCAGCACGTCTTCGCGGGACATCAGCGCCTCCTTTAGTGTGCTTTTATTGTAGCAGTTGCAACCGGCACCGACCGGAGCCAAGAGAGAGACTACTTCGCGCTCATCCAGTCGCTGCCGATCCCCGCCTCCGCCACTAGCGGCACCCTCAAGCTCATCGCCGCCTCCATCTCCTCGCACACCACCTTCGCCAGCGCTTCCGCCTCCCCCGCCGGCGCCTCGAACACCAGCTCGTCGTGGATCTGCAGCAGCAGCTTCAGGGGCAGCCCCTCCCCCTCCACCCGCGCCATCACCCGCACCATCGCCGCCTTGATCAGGTCCGCCGCGCTCCCCTGCACCACGCTGTTGATCGCCAGCCGCTCCCCCAGCATCTGCTTCGTCCGGCTCCGCTCCCGGATCTCGGGGATCGCCCGCCGCCGCCCCGTCACCGTCCGCACGTACCCCGCCTCCAGCGCCTCCGTCACGCACCGCCGCATGAACCCATCGATGCCGGGGAACCGCCGCTTGTAATCCTCGATCAGCGCCCCCGCCCCCGCCACGTCCAGCCCCTCCACCCGCCGCGCCAGCCCGAATGCCGTGATCCCGTAGATGATCCCGAAGTTGATCGTCTTCGCCTTCGCCCGCTGCTCCCGCGTCACCTCGCCTTCCCCCACGCCGAACACCTGCGCCGCCACCGCCGTGTGGATGTCCAGGCCCCGCTCGAAGGCGTCCAGCAGCGCGGGGTCCTCGCTGAGGTGCGCGAGCAGCCGCAGCTCCACCTGCGAGTAGTCCGCGCAGATGAGGCAGGCCCCCTCCGGCGCAACGAACGCCTTGCGGATCTGCCGCCCGGTGTCCGTCCGCACGGGGATGTTCTGCAAGTTCGGGTTGTGCGAGGCGAGCCGCCCCGTCGCCGTGACGAGCTGGTGGAACTGGGAATGGATCCGCCCCGTCTCCTTGTCCACCGAGGCGATCAGGTTGCCGAGGTACGTGCTGATCAGCTTCGTCAGCATCCGGTACTCGATGACGAGGCGCGGCACGGCGGTCCTGGGGTCGTTCCGGTCCTCCTGCGCGGCCAATTTTTCCAGCACGGAGATGTCGGTGGACCGGCCCGTCTTCGTCTTCTTCGCTGACGCGAAGCCGAGCTTATCGAACAGCACCTCCGCGAGCTGGTGCGTCGAATCGACGTGGAACTCGCACCCGCAGAGCTCCTGGATCTCCCGGCGCAGCTCTTGCGCGCGGGCTTTCAGGATCTCCCCCTGCCGCCGCAATTCCTCGGGGTCGCACAGGATGCCGTTTTGCTCCATCTCCGCGAGGATCGGCGCGAGGGGCGATTCGATCTCCCGCACGAGTTTCACCATCCCCCTCTCCTCCAGCTTCGGGCAGAGGTGATGGTACAGCCGCAGGGCGATGTCGGCGTCCTCGGCGGCGTAGGTCGTCACGCGGTCCACCGGCACTTTGTCAATCGAAGTCTGCTCGTCGCCGGAGCCGATGAGGTCGGTGATGGGGATCATCCGGTAGCGCAGGTGCTCTGCCGCGAGGTGGTCGAGCTTGTGCGCGGGCTGCGAGGGGTCCATGAGGATACTGGCGAGCATCGTGTCGAAGACAACGCCCCGCAGCCGGACACCGTGCCGCAGGAGCACCTGCGCGTCGAACTTCAGGTTGTGCCCGCACTTCTCCACCACCGGGTCGGAGAGGACCGGCCCCAGCACGTCCAGCACCGTCTCCTCGTCGAGATGCGTCTCCGGCTCGGGGGAGAGGATCGGGACGTACACGCCGTGCCCCGCCTCCCACGCGAACGAGAGGCCGCAGAGCTTCGCATCCCGCTCCAGCCCTGTCGTCTCGGTGTCCACCGCGATCATCGGCTGGGAGCGGAGGGTGGCGGCCAGTTCCTCCAGCGCCTCCCGCGCGGTGATTGCCTCATATTGCCCGTTCCCCCCGTGGTCGAACTCCTCCACGCCGTTTGAAGGGGCCGCATCCTCGCCGTTTCCCTCGATGGAAAACGGGTCGCTTACGTTAACGAGATCGGAGAGCCCTTCTGTCGTCGGAGTCTCCCCTGCATCCAGAGCGAGCCGCCGCGCCTCGTCCTGGAACCGGTTGAACCCGAGCTGCTGGAACAGCGGGATCAGGCGGTTCAGGTCCATCGGGCGAATCCGCGCGGCCTCCAGCGAGAACGGGAACTCTTCCGCCCGTTTCAGCGTCACCAGCTCCCGCGAGAGGGGCAGGTGCGCCCGCGCCTTTTCCAGGTTCTCCCGCCGCTTCCCCTTGATCTGCCCGATGTTCTCGTAAATCCCGTCGATGGAGCCGTACTGCTGGATCAATTGCGCCGCCGTCTTCGGCCCGATGCCGTCCACTCCCGGCACGTTGTCCACGGTATCGCCCATCAGGGCCAGCATGTCGATCACCTGGTCGGGACGGATGCCCTTGTTCTCCCGCAGCGCCGCCGCGTCGATGGTCGCATCGTTGTGGATGTCGAACATCGTCACCCAGTCGCCCAACAACTGCTCCAGGTCCTTGTCCTTGCTTACAATGCGGATGTTGAGATCCCCGCAGCAGCCGTCGTCGAGCACGCGCTGGGTAATCGTGGCGATCACGTCGTCCGCCTCCAGCCCCGGCGCGCCGATGACCGGGATCCCGAACGCCTCGGTGATCTCGAACACGCGGGGAATCTGCGCGATCAGGTCGTCGGGGATCTCCGCCCGCGTCCCCTTGTAGTCGGGATACAGGTCGTCGCGGAAGGTCTTGCCCTCGCACTCCGTCGCCACCACGACGTAATGGGGCCGGAACTCCCGCAGCAGCTTCAGCAGCATCCCCGTGAACCCGAAGACGGCGTGGGTCGGCTCCCCGGTGACGGGAGAGCGCATCCCGCCCCGGATGGCGTAGTAGGCGCGGAAGATCTGCGCGAACCCGTCGATGAGGTACAGGGTCTCGGACGTGGACGGCGGGGGAGTTTCGGTCATGGAATCGGTCATACCGGGGAGAGTCAGGGACATGGGTGGGGGTTCCTCCGCATCTCAGATCGGCGGTTTGGGGGAGGGCCTTCAGTAGGGAATGGGACGCGGAGCTTCGCTACGCGGATTTCAACGCGGATCTACGCGGATTCTTTGGAACCGCAGAGGCGCAGAGAACTCCCAAACCCTCTGGAACCACAAAGGACACGAAGCACACAAGGATAAGCTTAATGGTACCGCAGGTGAACGCGGATAGACGCAGGTAAAGATCATGTACAAACCCATCTGCGTCTATCCGCGTTCACCTGCGGTTGCTATGCAGTTAAATCCGTGACAATCCGCGTTGGAATCCGCGTGCCGCAGGCCTGCGTCCTATTTATTCAATGCCTCCATGACTCCGAAGGCACTCCGCCACGCGCGTCTTCTTCTTCCGCAGGGCCGTCGCCAGGGGGGTCTCCCCGTTCGCATCTCTCGCGTTGATCTCCGCCCCGGCTTGCAGCAGCAATTTACAGACCGCCGGGCCGGAATTCCGCTCTGCCGCGCGGTGCAGGGGGGTGCGCCCGTCGTCCATCCGCGCGTTCGGGTCGGCGTTGTGCGTGAGGAGCCACTTCACCTCCCGCACGTGCGCGAGGTGCGCCATCAGATGCAGCACCGTCGCAGAATCGCTTCGCTTTCGGTTCACGTCCGCGCCACGTTCCACCAGCATTTCGGCAATGGAGGGGCAGTGGTGCACGGCGTGCTCCAGCACCGGCTGCGGCTGCGTCCCATCCACATCCGCGCCCTGCTCGATGAGGAGCCGCGCCACGGCTTCGTTCCCGTCACACGCGGCCCACGCAAGCGGCGTCCCCGGTGACCAGTGGCCCCACTCGGACGAGGCATCCAGATCTTCCACCCCCGCGCCGTGCTTCAACAGCAGGTCGGCGGTCTCGCAGAGGCCTGCGGCGGCCACGTCGTCCGCTTTGCCCATTCCGGATGCCGCGCAGCAATGGATCGGCTTGAGCCCTCCCCGGTCCGTCGCCCGGACGAGGGTGGGGTCTTCCTCCACGTAACGGCTCACCGCCTCCGCTTCCCCCAGCGCCGATGCGGTGAAGACGTTCCACCGCGCCCCGTGGGCGAGCAGCAGCTCCACGATCTCCCGGAAGCCCCCGGCGGCGGCGCTGACGAGCGGACATCCGAAGCTCCAGACTCCCTGCGCTGTGGGATCGGCCCCGGCACTCAGCAGCAGATCTACAACGCGTACGTGACCCTCCGTCGTGGGGATTGTGGCGTGGGGGGAGGCGGCATCCGCCAGGGCGCGCTCCAGGCCGTCCCGGCAGCCGATCTCCAGCGCCAGCTCCACCACAGCGGGCCGCCCGTACTGCGCCGCGTGGTGAAGCACCCACGGACCATGATTCGGATTTTTCAGCAGATGGCAGCGTACGGCATCAAGATCGCCTTTAAGGATCGCCTGCCGCGCAGTAGGCCTGGACATCATGGACTACTCTAATGGACTACTCTAATGGTAATCGTTAACAGTGAGAAGAGGGAGGGTGTCGGGGGAAGAGGTAACCAACGTTCATCATCGGCTTCGCGTCGGCATCGGCGGATTCGCCGCCTACTCAGACGTACATCAGCAGGCGATGGATACCCACGGCCAGCGCGAAGACCAGGGCCATCCTGGGGTGACCGGAGGCGTGAAGCGCGGCAGCCGCCGCCCCAAAGACGGCGAATTCCGGGATCAGTCGCAGCGGCACGGAGATCTTCACCGCCGCTTTGGGCGCCACGAACGTCCCCCAGACCAGCGCCGCCAGCGCCGGCGCTCCGATCCCAAGCGCCGCTCGCATGATCGGTCCCTTACCATTCTAAAAGCCCCAGTAACACAACGCGGCCAAGGCGGACAACTCCAGCAAGAACCGCAGAGCCAGATTAGCGTACCGGATCCCGGTTAAAAGGTCCATCGGGGCTGCTGCACTCCCTTCATTCGCCTTCGATTCATTGTCGGACGAAGGTTCTGACTCGTTAGGTCCGATCCTCTCCCCTCTCATTCGTCCGAGACGTTCCCCTCTTTCGCGTGGGGAGCAGAGGCGCGAATAGCGGAGAGCTCGTCCAGGAATTCGTGCAAATGATGTTTCCACCCTCGCCCCAGGGTGAGAGTAATTCCCGACCACTGCACGGGTCCCTCCGTCGAAGCCGCCACAGCCCAGACACCCTGTCCCTTTTTCCGTTGGCCTTCCCATTGCGGGTCCACAACGAAGGTGAGGTACACCCGGCACGTTTGAGGCGCCCACCGGGAGCGTAGCCGCCAGACTTCATCCGCCCACCAATCCAGTGTGGGCTCCTCGACCGGCGTGATTTCCCACCCCTGATTCTCCAAGCGGTCGTATAGTTCTCGCTGCTGAGTCTGCATTATTAATGGGGAGCGGGAGTTCAGGGACGGGAGGGAGATTCGTTCAGGAGCCAGCGGAACGCCTCGCGAAACGCTTCTTTTCCGCCGCTTTCGACAACGTTGCCGTGGGTGACGATCACCCGGTCGAAGTCCCATTCGAGGATGCGCCGGACGGACTCGCGGGAGGCGTCGCGGTCGCGAGTGGCAAACTTGAGCGTCCGGGAAGGAGCCAAGCGGTCGCGGACGCCGAGGAGCCCGGCGACGAGGCGGGTGGAGAATCCCCGCTCCGACGGAAGGTTGAAGCAGAGATCGGTGAGGAGGAGAGTGCGGCTCGCGGGGTGGAAGAAGATCACCTCCCCGGCCAGCGCGTTCCCGCGAAAGACGTGCTGATCGAGGTCGGCGGCCCATTGCGTCTCCGGGGTGTCCCCCAGCACGCCCGCGAACGCCAGCCCTTCGGTGGACTTCTTCGGCTGGAGGTCGGGGGAAGCGTAGAGCCGCGCGTCGGGGTAGGCTTCGGCGAACTCCCGGAGGTGGGCCGTGTGGAACCGGCAGGGGCAGATGATCTCCTGCACCCGGCCCAGGGCATCCAGCTCGCGCTTCAGGTCCGGGGTCAATTCGATGGGAGAATGGACGAAGAGGCCCCCGCCGGAGAGCCGTACGACGGTCATCCGCGCGCCGAAATTCGCCCCGACGAGGTGGAACGGCATCTCTGCTTCCCAGAGGCGATCTGGATAGAGATTATGCATCGGCAGGACCTTTACTATGTTGGGAACTGTGTGGCGAGACTTCCTGTATCGCTAGTACCATCTCCGGCTCAAAGAGGGCCTGGATCTGCTCCAAAGTCAGCTTTTCCTTGAAATGCAGGCCGATCCAAAAATCTTTTGTGCTAATGCGGTCGAGGAATTCGATGCCGTCAATAGTCAGAAATCTCACATGCTTCTTCAGCCTTCTGGGGAGGGCGACGTGCATCCCTATCTTGATCGTCCCATCCAGAATATCACCGTAGATGTACGGTCCGACACCCGTGACTTCAAATGTATTCGCAACACGAAAAAGCGCAGGCATGATGACACCGTAGACCTTTTACACCCGGTTTTGCGCTGAAGTTCTCCTGTCACACCCATGGATTTTGGCCGATCCCTCCGGGATACAGGTGGAGTCGCATGTCGAGCCCCCGAACACTCCATTCGTTCCGAACGGCTTCTTCCACCTGCTCCAACGCGGTGGATTTGAAGTGTATCTCCAACAGCGGAATCGGCATCACTTCTCCTCCCCTGCAACGGTATTGACGCAAACGGGCCTCCCCCGTCCATGGCCCCTGAAAAATGGAATATCTGGGTGAACGCCAGTTCAAACTTCTCTTCTTTTTATCGAACGACGGGAGGTTCGCCGCGTTCATTCTTCCCTTTCCCGTTAAACGGGAGGGGGACTTCCATAGGACGCTTTTGCAGGGTCTCGTCTCAATCTCTATGAAGGAGAAACATCATGGGTCCTCAGGTCCGCGTTAGAGACATGCGCCCGTCGGAGGGCGATCCGATCCTCAGCTCCCGCAGGAGCGACCGGTGTCTGGGCCAGGTGGCGGAGGTGGTGGAGCGCGTGGCGTATCCCTGCCGCTGGTTTGTGTATGACCGCCGGGGAGACGGCTTTCCCATCGAGCCGCTCGGAAACGGGAGTTGGAAGAGCGTCACGGAGAACAACTACGAAGGCTGACAACGGCGGACAACAGCAGGCACTTCCTTATCCTTAATCAATCTGTGAGTGCAAACCCACCGAAGGCGGCAGCGCAACGGATACGCCGCCGTCTTCCCCCTTCACAGGTTTTGCGCCGTCTCCCACGCGATCTGTTGGAGCCGCTTCCCCCGACTTTCCTCCAAACCCTTCACCTCATTCCACCGCCCTTCAGGGCTCTCCCCGAATAACGTCGCGTAGAAGACGCACGCCGCGAGATAGCTCCCGGCGGGGTTCGGATGACTCTGGTCCGGGTCGTGGAGCGTGAGGTCCGGCTGCTCCTCCAGCGCCCGCTCCCACGCGATCCCCACCGGCGCGACGAGCGCCCCGATCTCCTCCCCGATACTCCGGTACGCCTCGGTGATCTCGGCCTGCCGCTCCGGGGCATCCCGGCGTGCCCAGGTCAGGTAGAGGACGGCCCGCGCCCCACGCTCTTTGATCGCCGCATCGAACTTCCGCATGTAGTCGTGCATCTTTGCGGGGTTCTTGAACGGGAGGGTGCTCTGCTCCTGAAGCGATACGTAATCCCAGTCGGCGGATTCGAGCTTCCGCCGCGCCTCTCCCTTGTCCCAGTGGGTCTTCAGCGCCATGCCGTTCAGGAGGGAGGATTCGGTCTCAAGGGTGCGGGGCGGGTCGGCGGAGGCGGCGAGCGTTCGGATCATCCCCGGCAGGTCGTTGCGGCCGGTGAAGCTGTTGCCGATGAACAGGATGCGCGTGGACGACATAGAAGGCGATCTCCTCGGTGAAATGAACGTGTCGGAGGCGCTGTTTCGGTGATCCGGATTCGTCAGGCGGACCCTTCGGATACCGGCGACCGGGAGCCATGGCGGATCAGGACCTCCTTCACGGCGTTGCTGCCTCCGGCTTCTTCCGGCACCGGCGCTCCGGCGGCGATCATTCGCTCGACGCAGGCGGGATAGTCCCCGGTTTTATCCCGAACGTGAACGGACCCCCAGACACAGGCGGTCAGCGGCGTGCCTTCGAACTCGTTCTTCACCTCCAGAGATGCGCCGTGCTCCAGCAGCAGGTCCACCATCTTCAGGAATCCGTGCATCGCGGCCCGGTGCAGCGCGGTGGAGTCGTGGAGGCCCTTTGCATCCACGTCGAACCCGGCCCGGAGCATGAGGCGGACGGCATCGAGGCGGTTCTTCCAGGCCATATCGGCGATGAAGCTCATCTCCTCCGGCGGGAGCGTCTGCGCGAGATCGGGTTGCTCGGCGAGGAGCGCGTCCACCGCCGCTTCGTCGGCCCGGCCGCACGCGAGCAGGAGCCGCTGGGCCGGGGTGCTGCGGGAAAGCAGGTAATCCAACAGCTTTGTGTGACCGTGTTCCGCCGCCAGGAGGAGGGGCCGGGCCGCGTAGCCCAGCGTGTAGGCGTAGGCGTGGCCGCCGGGGGCCGTGTACGGCTCCTTCCCGATCCGGGCGCTCAGGGCATCGGGGTCGGCGTTCAGCGCGGCTTTCGCCAGATCCATGTCGCCCAGCACGCACGCGATGAAGATGTCGGTCTCCGCGCCGTGGTCCACAAGGTAGCGCAGTTTTTCGGGTTTATGGATCGCCCACTGGGCGGCGGTGCCGTGGTGGTCGAGGTCCCGGGCGTTGAGGTCCGCGCCGCGCTCCAGCAGGAGGTCCATGATCTCCCGGTCTTCCGCAAAGTGGAGGGGCCGGTAGCCGTCCCCGCCCTTCGCATGGACGAGGCTCGGGTCGGCGTCCAGCAGCTCCCGCAGCCGGTCGATCATGCCGAGTCCGGCGGCGGCGTGGGCATCCACGACCGCCCCCCGCTCGATGAGGTACGCCGCCGTTTCGGGATCGGTCTCGTCCAGCACCCCGAAACCGCCGGCCCACCAGGCGCTCCGGGCGTTGATATCCGCGCCGTGCGCCAGGAGCGCGTCCACCATCTCGCGGTGGTTCTTGGAGTAAACGATGGCGGGGGCATCGAAGCTGAACAGGGGGTCATTGATGACGGACACCATCTCCGGCGCGTCCCGGAAGAGGGTTTCAATCTGACCGACATCGCGGGACTGCACCGCTGTTTTGAACTGTTCGACCTGCGCCGGGGCGGGGGTTGCCATGGGTTTTTCCTTTCGAGAGTCGAGGGCGTAAACGGAACTTCCGTTCTGTTATCGGCGGAAACCGGCCCGCCCTGGAGAGTTTTTCGCCTGAACCCGTCCTACTCCGAAAGATTCGGGATAAATCTCATGAGGCATCAGAGGAGGAACGCGGGGAAGGGAGAAAAGACATGGGGCGGGGCCGTTCACCATTCAGGGGGATAAATTCCCCGGCGCCTGGCTAAGATAACGGTGACGTTATCGCAATAAATCCGCAACTCAGGAGTATTTGATGAGCATCCCCTTTAACGAATCCGCCATCCCCGGCCGGCATACGCTGCTCTACCGGGTGCGAGACTACGATAAAGGGTTTCCGGAGCGGGAGGTGGAAGTCCTCGCCACGCCCGAAGAGATCCAGGCGTTCGTGCGGGACGGGTACCTGGTGCGGGAGAACCTGATCTCCATGGAAACCGTCGAGCGGCTGCGCGCGGCCTTCGATGAGATCGTTTCCCCCAACGACCGGCCGGAGAAGTCGGGAGGTAAGAATTTCGGCGGGATTTTCCTCCGGCACATGATGGACCGGCATCCCGCCTTCCTCGAATTCCTGAAGTTCCCCCCCACGCTCTCCATTGCTCGCGCGCTCTTCGGGCCTTACGTCCAGCATCGTGGGTTCACCGGACGCGTCTGCTACCCGGACGACCCCTACCAGGAGACGGAGTGGCACTTCCACCAGCGCCTCGTGCCGGATCCCCTGCCCCCGATGTACTCCCAACCGCAGACGATGGACGTGCTGCTCTACCTCGACGATATCGATGACGCGAACGGGCCGCTCGCCATCGTCCCCGGCTCCCACCACTGGATCGAGACGGATCTGCGCAAGAACGATTTCGAGGACAAGGAAGGACAGGTGATTCTGAAGCTCCCGGCGGGGAGCGCGGTCCTGGCGCACGGGAGTCTCTGGCACCGATCCCTGCCGACGCAGCCGGGGGGGACCATGCGCCGCCTGCTCCTCTTTGGGTACGGCCCCGGCTGGCAGAAGCCCTCCATCTACGGGAAGAAGCCGGAGAACGGGCTGACCCTGCAACTGCTCGAAGACCCGAACCTCGATGAAGAGACGAAGGAGCTGCTCGGCATTGCGGGATTCATGTAAATCGCGGGATATCGGTCCATGCAAGTCAATAGATCTGGAAGTAGAGAGGGGAATATATGGCGGTAAAGATGCGCGACGTCGCCGAACGGGCGGGGGTCTCGATCAAGACGGTCTCGCGGGTGGTGAACGACCAGGGGGAGATCTCCGAATCGACCCGCCAGAAGGTCCTCCAGGCCATCAAAGAGACGGGGTATCGCCCCAACACGCTCGCACGGAGCCTGGTTTCCGGGAAGACGATGAGCGTGGCGCTGCTGCTCCCATCGCTCTCCCATCCGTTTTACGCCGAGGTTGCCGAAGGAGTATTAAGCGCGGCACAGGGACGGGGCTACGGCGTCTTCCTCCGCCTGACGGAGGAAGACCCGCCGACGGAGTGGGAGGCGCTGGAAAACCTGGCGGCCAAACAGGTGGACGGCATCCTGTTGTGCGGCAGTCCCCTGGAGGAAGAGAAGATCACCCGGTTTTCGGATGAGCATGGGATCCCGTTCCTTCTGCTCACCGACCGACCGACGAAAAACCTCCTCTCCGTATACGTGTCGGGAGCGGAGGGGTTGGGCGAGGTGACGGCCCACCTCCTCCGGCTCGGCCATGAGGCCGTCGGGTACGTGGGCTGGCGGTCTCCGAATGAGGACACGCGGGTGGAAGGGGTCCGCCGCGCGCTGGAATCGAAGGCTCTGAAGCTGGAGGAGCGCCGGACGGTCTACGCTCCGAATCTCAGTGTCGAGGCCGGGCGGGAAGCGACGCTGCGGCTCTTCCTGCGGTCGCTGGAGGTCACCGCCGTCGTCGCGTACGACGATCATCTGGCGGTCGGGGCGATGCAGGCGTGCGCCGACCTGGAAAAGAACGTGCCGGGACAGGTGGCGGTGGCGGGCTTCGGCGATCTCCCGCTGGCGTCGCTGGTGGCCCCGACTCTCACGACGATGCGGGTGCCCCACCGCGAAACGGGGGAATGGATGATGGAGCAGCTCGCGAAAGCCCTCGCATCGGAGCCGCTTACGGCGGAACGCATCCGGATGAAGCCGAAGCTGGTCATGCGGGAATCGTGCGGAAAAGGCAACGCAGCGAAGGAGATTCAGCCGGAGGGCGACCCCGGTGTGCCAAATGGATCAATTTCAAAGAAGACCATCGAGAAGGAAATTACATAAGATGCTGACGGACAGGGAGGAATATAAAATCGGCTCATGCTAAAATACCGACGGAGGCAAACGGATGACCAAGATCGCAAGTCTGCTTATCGAGACGCCCTCCGGGGCCGTCAATTCCCATGCCTCATCCGGAGAACAACAGGTGGAAGGCAAAAAGGCGGGAGTGGCGCTGGCGGTGCGGGAGATCTCCGGGCTCGTGGTGGGGCTGGAGCACTTCCTCGATCTCAATTGAGGATATAGGGATTCGGGGGATACTTCATGGCAACACGAAGAGAGAAGATTGAAGGGGGCATCATCGGGTTGCTCGTCGGGGATGCTCTGGGGGTTCCATACGAGTTCCATTCCCGTTTGGAGATCCCTCCGCCGGAGGTGATCGAGTATGACCCACCGGCATGGTTCAACCGGTCTCATCGGGGCACGCCTCCCGGCACATGGTCCGACGACGGCGCACAAGCCCTCTGTTTGCTGGCCTCGCTCCTCGAATGCGAGCGATTTGATGTGGACGACTTCGGGCATCGGCTGGTCCGCTGGCAGGAAGAGGGGTACATGGCCGTCGATAACCGCGTCTTTGACATTGGCAGCACCACAAGCGACGCCATTTACGCCCTTCAAGCGGGCACTCCTCCATTGGAAGCCGGGCCGAGAGGGGTCAATGCAAACGGCAATGGGTCCTTGATGCGCGTTCTCCCCCTGGCCCTGTGGCACCCTGGTACGGATGAGGAGCTGGTCCGTGACGCTCAATTGCAGTCGCGGGTGACACACGGACATCTGCGGAGTCAGGTCTGCTGCGCGCTGTACTGCCTGTGGGCGCGTTACACGCTGGCTGAAGCAGAGGATGCCTGGTCGAGGGCAATTACAGTTCTGCGTGAGATCTACTCCGAAGAGGATTCGGCAACCGAGGAATTGGAGGGTGTCATTGTACCGGAGGATCACGTAGATCCGGGCGGGTCGGGCTACGTTGTCGATTGCCTCCGCTCGGCTTTGTGGGCCACATGGCAGGGAGACTATGAAACTGTCGTGCGTTCGGCCATTTCCCTGGGGAAAGATACCGACACGACCGCATGCGTTGCCGGAGGAATCGCGGGCGTTCGAGACGGATTGGGAAGCATCCCCCTCCGATGGAGAAGAGGTTTGAGGGGCCAGGAGATGGTGGAGCCACTGTTGCGACGGTGGTTGAAAGGAATGTAAACGGATTCTATATTCCCGGCGTATACGTCTGGATCGCCTGGCGCATGTCGCCGCTCTTCCACCCCCGCGTGAAGGCGCGCACCCGCTGCTCCGACGTGCCGTGGGTGAACGTCTCCGGGACCACGTACCCCTGGGATTGCTTCTGGAGGCGGTCGTCGCCGATGGCGGCGGCGGCCCCGAGCGCCTCCTCGATGTCTCGCGCGTCGATGCTCGCCATCCGCTTCGCATGATTCGCCCACACCCCGGCTAAGTAATCCGCCTGAAG
>JAHWJO010000208.1 GCA_019348365.1 Armatimonadota bacterium
CGGATTGGGAGGCGCCCCTCACCGTCCGCTTGAATGGACAGGGCGCACATCTACATGACGGAAGAGAAATCAGAATCGTTCCCCACGGAAGGGAGAACCGTTCAGAAAAGCGAAAGGGCCGCTCCGGGCGGGACGCGCTGCAAGTGGGGTCGGCTCCGGCGCTCGTCCTGGAGGCCGGAGAATAGCAAAAAGGTGACGGTGTCTCTTTAATAAGACAAGGTGGACGATATCAGGCTCCGTCCATGTTTAATAAACAACCGGTACAGGGAGAAGCATTGAAAGAGCCGGTGATCCGGGCTGTGTTGCGATCAGGAGAATGAGGGTCTCTCCTCAGAGCGGACCAGCGGTGATTCCCCTGCTTCTCAACGCTGCACCCGACCGGGATCTCCGTAAGGAGGCGGGAGAACGCGTCCGAGAAACTCCTGGGCTTAAGCATTGACGACGGAGAAGTACTCCTCGAAGAATCGCTCCCGGTCCACTTCCACGGCGATCCGATGGGGTCCTTCTTCTTTGGCCTTCTCCCAGAGGGTGATGCCGGGGCGCGGTCCGCGCACATCGACGGTCACTTCCCCGTCTTCGTACTCGCAGAGATCGGGGTGGAAGGCGGCGGCGGCGGCAAGCGGATCGTGGAACGTCACGTACTTCGAGTGGCGGAACCAGACCTCCGCCATCTCCCCGATGACGCCCAGCGCGCCGCCCGCTTCGTTGAATCGTTGGCGGCACTCCTCGGCTTCCAGGGTGCATTTGAGGGTCACGTCGAGGCCAAAGGAGGTGAAGCGGGGCGGGCGGGCTTTGTACGTCATGGCCGTCGCCAGGGGATCGCTCATGGCGTTCCATTCCCGGCCACCGGGTCCCCGGCCCGACTTTACGGTAAAAGCGCCGCACATCAGCACGACCTGACGGAGAAGGCTCGGGATTTCCGGGTCGGTCGCGAACAGGAGCGCCAGGTTGGTCATGGGGCCGACGGCGATCAGCGTGACTTCGCCGGGGCGGGACCGGATCGTCTTCCGCATGAACTCGATGGCCGTATTGGGGGGGTAATCCGTGCGGTGCGGACGCCCGCGGACCGCCTCATACTGGGGAACGTGAGGCTGACCCGGCCCGTTAAAGATGACCTTCGACGCGCCGGGATGAATGGGAAGATCCGTGCGGCCCGATGCGGCGGCGATAATCTCGACCAGCGCCGCCCGCTGGTTCACCTCGCCGGTGACGGTGGTGACGCCCAGCAGCTCGCACCGGGGCTGCTTCAACAGGTAGGCCAGCGCCACGGCATCATCGATGTCGGAGCCGATGTCCGTATCGAACAGCACGGGGAGGCGAGCGGCGGTCGTGGGCATGTCGTATCTCCAGAGGGTACGGGGGATCCCATTGAAGGGATAGACCAGGAAGGGTGTCTATGACGATGCCGCCCATGGAGGACGCGCACCTCTCCAACATTCTGCGGAACGAGGAAAGCCCCTCCCTCTTCATCTCCTCCCCTGGGGAAGAACTCCGGAAAATACCCGTTCGACCTCGCAAAAAAAGGGGGCAGAGAGAGTCTGATCAGGGGGCGCTGCGGATTCGACCGAAACCGTCGAGGGGGACAAGCCCACTCAACGTGCAGGGATAGGAAATCGCTCCCGCATCCGTGGGGGAGCGACTCAACCGGTGAGGCGTTTCGGGCGGGACCGGCCGCAACTGGATGCACGTATCTCCTTGCGATAAGAATTCGGGTGGAATTCCGATCAAATCGGAAACAATTCCGTACCCCCGGTCGTCCTAAAAGGTGAACGACTCTCCCTCTCTCGAAGTCGTTGATGCCCGGCCGGTCGGCCAACCTGCCGGTTTTTTTAATTCACACTTTCGAGTTTCGAGCGGCATACCAACAACGGGACCGTACCTAAGGCACAAACTCCATGCTTTTCGTTTACCTGAAGCGTCGCTTGATTCATCTGCTGAGCCTGGGCCAATTCGATTACTGCTATCGCTGCGAGCGCTGGCGGCCCGTCCGTGAATTCTATCACCGGGATGAGAACGGCGAGCGAACCCGTTATATGGAGTGCAGCCAGTGCCAGGTCCACCCCACCCTCATGGATGAGGAAGATACATTCCATTCTCAACGGCAGGACGGTCACTCTGGTGAATGAGAGGATAACTCCCCTTCCGCCGGACCCGCGATGTAAGGCACGGAGGCCAGACGCTCCGGGGCATCATCCGGACCCCAGTACAGGTACTCCTCCCGGAATTGCCGGGGCGCATTCAGGTACTTTTCGACCACGTCCGCAGCAGCGACGACGGTGGGGAAGTAGTTCCGGCTGTTATCCGACCACCCGCTCATGAGCCGGTAGACGGGACCGGAGCGGTCTTCGTAGAGATGCCAATACGTGGGGGATGAAGCGCCTCCCTTAGACTTCCGGTAGAGGCGGAGGGCCTTGCCGATATTCCCGCCCCCGGCGTGATACGATGCGATGGTCAGAGTAGGGTCCCCCCGGTACGTCCGCATCCGGTCCCGTAAGAGTCGCGCCGATGCCCGGAGATTCTTGCGGGAATCGAAGCGTTCGTCCACCTGCTTCCATTCCCGGATGATCTGTTCCTGGCGGCGGAACGAGTTCAGGATGGCGGGCTCCAGCCGTTTGGGATTCGACAGCTCCGGCTCGAAGTAGCGCCGCCGTATCAATTGGATGGAGTGGCGAATCTCTCTCTTCAGCCGCTCCTCATAGGCCGGGTAAACCTTGAGACCGGCGGCACTCCCCTCGAACGACCCGATCTGCCCCAGCCCCACATGGGCGCGCCGTCCCTGTCCCCGGAGGAACATGTAATCGATGGCATCCTCGATTCCGCCGCACTCCAGCACGATCAGGCCCTGAAAGAGCCGGAGGTCCAGCCCGGCGGCTTTCGCGGCGGCCTTGAACTCCTCCTCGCGATGACGGACGATCTCCAGAGCGGGCAGAAGGGCTTTGGTCCGATACAGGCGCTTCCGCTTCTGCTCGCGAAGGGCTTCCTCCACCATCGGCTTCTGGCGTTCCGGCAGCCGGGAGTAAATGGAAGGGGGGAGCACGAGCGGGTATGCCGGTGGCGGCGGGAGAGGTGGTTCGATGAGGTCCGCAACCGTTCCCGGTGACGGCGCATCACAGCCGCCCATCGAGGCAAGGGAGAGGGAACAGAGGAGGGTGAGGAAGGGATTCAATCGCATTGTTTTGTTGGGTTTACAGCGGGGAAAGCGCGCAACTCTTTCCGTCGGGTGACAGCAGGGGGGATGCCGGGGCGGGAATTGGATGAACCGGGATGGCGGGAGGGACACGAGTGCCCAAGGGGGCATGGATCTGAACGGCCTGAGGCCGTTCAGGAGCCGCGACTGGAGGAGATTTCAGCCGATAGCAATGGGATCTCTCCGGGCGAAAAAGGGCTGTTGACAGCCCTCCCCTTGTCCTGTATAAAGGAGGAGATCACCAGAGCCAGCCGGTTATCTTCTGCCGCAGCTTCGGCGGAACCGAGCGTTGTTTCGAGTTCCATGGAGCTCCCTTATCCGGCGGGTTCTCACCCCTATTCTACACTATTTGTTATTCGTTCTGAGGAATTTAAATGCACCCTTTTACTGCCCTCCGGGGCCGCCTCGCCGTCCTCTCCCTTTTGGGGGGGATCGCTCTTGCCTCGCTCGCCTCTCCGGCGGCGATTGCTCAGGAGACCGCGCCCGCATTCGTTCCAAACGAAGTGCTGCTCCAATTTAAGCGGAATTACGGACCCGCTCAGCGCAGCGAAGCGCTGGCGCGTGTGGCGGCGACCGTAAAAGAACATATCCTCACTCGCACCATGGCCGACTCGGGTTATGCGGGGATCCAGGTTCTTTCCATTCCAGGGAGCGTCTCCAACGCCCTTCGCGCGCTGGAGAACCACCCCGCCGTCGAGTTCGCGGAGCCGAACTGGATTTATACCCATCAGGCGACTGCCGACGATCCGTACTATTCGAATGGCTCCCTCTGGGGGATGTACGGCGATGCGACGACTCCCGCGAATCTGTACGGAAGCCAGGCGGGAGAAGCCTGGGCTACCGGATATACCGGTTCCGATACCGTGTATGTCGGTGTGATCGATGAAGGCATCCAGCACACCCACCCCGACCTGGCGGCGAACGTCTGGACAAACTCGCTCGATCCGGCGGATGGAGTGGATAACGACGGCAACGGCAAAGTCGACGATATCCACGGCTGGGATTTCGACGGCAACAACAATACCGTCTACGATGGGACGGGGGACGATCACGGCACCCATGTCGCCGGGACCATCGGAGCGAAGGGGGGAAACACTCGTGGCGTGGCCGGCGTGAGCTGGAACGTGCGCTACATCTCCGCAAAGTTCCTTGGAAGCAACGGCGGCACGACGGACAACGCGATCAAGGCGGTGGATTACATCACGGACTTGAAGACCCGGCATAACCTTAACATCGTTGCGACGAACAATTCCTGGGGGGGTGGAAGCTACTCTCAGGGGCTGCACGATGCCATCATCCGTGCCGCAAAAAAAGAAATTCTCTTCATCGCCGCCGCCGGGAACGGGGACCGGCTGGGGAGAGCCCAGAACAACGACACCACCGCCCGTTACCCCTGCAATTATGATACGTCTCAGGGGACCAGCACCGAGGGCGCTGCGAATTACGATGCGGTGATCTCCGTCGCCGCGATCGACAGCAGCGGCAACAAGGCTTCGTGGTCGAATTACGGCGCGACGACGGTAGACCTGGGCGCGCCCGGCGTGGGCATCTACTCGACCGTGCCGACGGATACCTATGCTTCCTATAACGGGACTTCGATGGCGACGCCGCATGTCACCGGCGGGGCGGCTCTGTATGCCTCCACCCACCCCGGCGTTCCCGCCTCAGAGATCAAGAACGCCCTCCTCGATGCCGCGCGATCCACTCCGACCTCCTCCCTCAGCGGAAAGACGGTGACGGGCGGACGGTTGAACCTGAGCGATATTATTGTCCCGCCGACTGCTCCTGCAGCCCCAACGAATCTGGCGGCAGTGCCCGGCGATAATAAGGTTTCGCTCAGTTGGACCGCATCTGCGGGCGCGACCGGCTACAACGTCTACCGCTCGACCACGGAGGGCGTGGCGGTCTCGGCAGAGAATCAGATCAACACCACCGTAGTGACGGATACCGCCTTCTCCGATACGACGGTCACTAACGGCACGGCGTACTTCTATGTCGTAACGGCGGTCAACCTGGTCGGGGAGAGCGCCAATTCCGTTGAAGTCTCCGCAACGCCAGATGTACCGACTGCCCCTTCTGCTCCCTTGAATCTGATGGCGACGGCGGCTTCGAGCACGCAAGTCAATCTCTCGTGGACGGATAACTCCTCGAATGAGGCCGGATTCAACATCCTCCGCTCGACGGACAACGTGACCTACACGGTCGTCGCTACCGTGCCCGTTAATGCAGAGAGCTATAGCGACACAGGTCTCTCTCCCGAAACGACCTACATGTATATCGTTCAGGCATACAATGAAGCAGTGGATAAGGGTAATTCCGACTCGGCCAGCGCGACGACCCTTCCCACGCCCACGCTGAACGTAACGGTGAGCTTCAACAAGCCTGATCCCGCCGTCTATAAGCCGGGTGAAACCGTCGATATCACGGTTCATGCGACGGACGGATTAAATGCCGTTGGAGGGGCTTCGGTCCAGGTGCGGTTGACCACCGCCGGCGGTAAAGTCTATACGACCTCCGGAACGACGGGCACGGAAGGGAGGGCCGTTTTCTCATATCGAACTTCAAAGAAGGACGGTAAAGGGACTTACCTGGTGGAATCGTCTGTTGTCAAGAGCGGTTACAACAGCGGCAACGGGAGCAACAGCTTCAAAGTGCTCTGGTAATCGGAGCTGCTGCGGGTTCAGAACCGGATAGGGCCTGATAGAGCGTCGTCCTCCTGACGCTACAAGAGGCGGCAAGTAGAAAACAAGAAAAGACCTCCTGAGGAGGATGAAGTAGAAATATTTCGTCTTTCCTCGGGAGGTCTTTTCACGTACGGAGGAACCTAAGATGTTTCGGCTTCAGCACGCCGTCAACGCCTGGACCGGTATGAAGCGTCCCCCTCTTTCCGGAGCATGAAATTATCGAAGGCGACTCGGACCGGCTTATCGGCGAAGGTCCGGTCATGGCTCCATGCCGACAGGTGGACCCGCACCGGAGTGACGGCGGGGAGCACGGTGGAATGGAGAGTCATCCACCCTCCGTTTCGATAGATGAAGCCGGTGAGGATGTTCCCTTTGCGGGTGAGCCTCAGCTTCCCTGCGGCGTCCGTCGTGGGGGTGGTCCCTGCGACCCCGCCCGCATCGAAGTGGACGAGATAGACTTCTCCCCCCTGGCCCGGATCGCTGGCCCGCTGAACCGATCCCTCCCCCGTCCCGAGGGAGATCTTCACGCCGTTTTCGGCGGGCCATTCCAGCAGGCGGTAATCCACCCGCACATCGAAATCGCCCCGAACGAGGGGCCGCCACTCCGCATGGGTCTTGAACGTTTCGCCGGACGATTTTGCCGGGAGGGTGAAGACCAGCACGCCTTTGGAATCCTGAACGGCCGGTCCGGACCCTTCGGTGGTCGTGGACCAGAACTTACTGTTGAAAGGATGGACGAGAGTCCGGCTGCGGGCCGCATCCACCGCCGATCCGGTCAGGACGAGACCCGCCACCGCCATCAGGATGGGAAGGCGGCGGGATTTGAAGGAGCTGCATTTCATCAGAACCTCCTTTGGAGCAAGAGCGCGATTCTTTCCGGGTTATGAACGCTCTTCTTCGTACGACATCACGGTCTGTTTTTTCAACTTTTCCCATGGCCGGGGAGACTGTACCCCAGTTGCCGGAGGTTGGGGTCCTTCTTCCGCCATTGATCGCGGACTTTGACCCAGAGCTGGAGGAAGACTTTCGCGTCCATCAACACTTCGATCTCCTCGCGGGCGTCCGCGCCGATCTCCCGGAGCTTGCCCCCTCCCTTGCCGATGACGATCCCTTTCTGGCTCTCCCGCTCGACATAGAGATTGGCCTGCACGCTGAGGATGCCGTCGTCCCGCTCCCTGAACTCCTCCACCACCACGGCGACGGCGTGGGGGATCTCCTGGTGGGTGTGGCGCAGCACCGCCTCGCGGATGAGCTCCGCCGCGAGGGCGCGCTCGGGCTGGTCGGTGATCTCGTCGGGCGGATAGAAGGGAGGCGAGAGGGGGAGGCGGCTCTTCAGCAGATCGACGAACGCCTCCAGGTTATCGCCCTTCCGGGCGGAGATGGCGATCTTCTCCGCGAACGGCCCCAGTCCCGTGAACCGCTCCAGGGCGTTCTCCGGCTCGGTGTTGCGGAGCACGTCCAGCTTATTCCCGACGAGGATGACGGGGGTTTTCGTCTTGGAGAAGACGGTCTTCGCGGCGATGCGGTCCCGCTCGTGGAGGGCGGTGGAGAGATCGACGAGGAAGGTGATCACGTCCGCGCCGTCGAGGGCGGATTCCGCCGCCGCGACCATGTACTCGCCCAGGCGGTTCTCCGGCTCGTGGATGCCCGGCGTGTCCACAAAGACGATCTGGCACTTCGGCTCGTGGTAGATGCCCATCAGGCGGGTGCGGGTCGTCTGGGGTTTGTCGGAGACGATGGTGATTTTCTGCCCGATGAGCGCATTGATGAGGGTGCTTTTCCCCACGTTGGGGCGGCCCACCACGGCAAC
>JAHWJO010000209.1 GCA_019348365.1 Armatimonadota bacterium
TCCAGGCAGTTTGCTCATTCCTCTCCCTGATCTCTTACCGGCTAATCAATTACCTTTATTCGTTGAGATTTCAATAGATGGAACGAGTAGACCCAAGGAAGGATGGGTGAATTTTTGCATACTTGCTCAAATCGTCTGTTACCTCGTTCATAGGTAAGGACCATCGTTCCGGCAGCAGGAGTTCGAGTGGCATCTGTTGCTACTCGAACTCCTGCTGCTCGAACTCGGCTGCTGTGAGCAGCCGGTCGGGCCGATGAATGATGAATAAGGAGTCCGATCTACACTTGCTGCTGGCGAGTCATGCGGGGCAGGCGTTAAAATAAGGATTCGATCTTCGAGCCGATCTGGGGGAGGAGTCGGAGTTGGAGATCATGATTTCCCCGGCATGCATCCGCCGGTTGCGGCAGAAGATCGAGCGGGACCCGGACCGCCCTGCCTTCCTCCACACGGTTCGGGGATACGGCGGCCGTCTCACGATGAAGGGAGGGGGCGGGGTGTGAAACCGATGACGGTAGGACTCTTCAGGAAGGGCAGAGAGAGGCGGCGACGGCGTTCATGAAGGCGCGGCGGACGCGGAGGTGCTCGCCGGTGCTGAAGTAGACGGCGTTGGTGAGGAGGACGACCGCCACGCCGGAATCGGGGTCGGCGAAGGCGTGGGTGCCGGTGAATCCCGTGTGGCTGAACCCCCGGTCTCGCCAGAGGTCCCCGCCCGCGTGCAGGCCGTTCGGCGGGGCGAACCAGCCGAGAGTGTGCCCCCCCACCGAAGGGTCGATCTGCGAGCGGGTGACGAGCCGGACGGCGGCAGGGCTGAAGAACGGTTCCCCGTCCGGTCCTCGTCCCCCGTTGAGGAGCATTCGCAGATAGGCCATCACGTCGTCCGCCGTCCCGAACAGTCCGGCGTGGCCGCTCACGCCCTCCAGGGCGCAGCCGTTCCCGTCGTGGACCTCTGCGCAGAGGGTGCGGCCCTCACGGAGGGGACAGAAGCGGGTCGGGGCGATACGGCGTTCGGCCTCTTCGGGGGGGAGGGCGCGAACCCCCATGAACCGGCGACCGCCGCCGTCCAGCGCCCAGTAACCCGCCGTCTCCATCCCCAGGGGGCGGAACACCTCCTCCCGCGCCAGGTCATCGAGGCGGCGGTCCGTGGCCCGTCGCAGGATCTCCCCGAGCAGGATGTACCCGAGATCGCTGTAGGCGTACCGCTCTCCCGGCCGGGCTTCGGGGGCTGCCGAGAGGACGGATGAAATGACTTCGGCGGGGGAACTGCATCGCTCGTAATATCTCTCCCAGGCGGGCAGCCCGGAGGTGTGGGTGAGGAGATGGGCGAGCGTCACGCCCTTCAGGTGGGGCAGGGGAGAGTCGGGGAAGTAGCGGCGGACCTCGTCGGTGAGGCAGACCTCCCCCCGCTCCAATCGGCGCATGAGCGGAGCGGCGCATGCGAGGGGCTTCGTGAGGGAGGCGAGATCGTAGAGCGTCTCCGGCGCGACCCGGTGCGGGGACCCCGGCTCCAGAGTCCCGTACCCCTCGCGCCAGACCACCGTGCCGTTCACTTCCAGCGACACGGCGCAGCCGGGGAAGATGCCCGCTTCGACGGCGTTGAGCAGCACGGCTTCGGCGTTTTGGAGCCGATCCGGGCGCACTCCGGATCGTTCGCCATCGGCGTTCGAGAGGGTGAAAAAGGTACCCTCCGGTCCGTTCATGGCAGCGCCCGGTCCGGCCGGAGGGGAGGGTAGAGGGCTTCTCCCTGAAGCGCCAGGTCCTCCACCCGGTCCAGATAAGACGCGTCCGTGCCGTTTCGGGTGATCGCGTCGTAGCTGAAGAGGCTGAACCCATGGGCGCGCAGGCGGCGCGCCGCCACGATCTTTTCGACCGTGCTTTCCGGCGGGAGGAGGTACGCGCCGATGCCGGCCCAGACCTGGGAGTTATAGCGGTACTGTACCGCCGCCTGCACCCAGCCCGCAAAGCTCGGCGTGTCCGTATGGTAGGTCATCGGGACGGCGATATCCAAGATTCCCTCGCGCATCCAGCCGAACCAGTCCTGGTTCACCCGGTTGTAGGCGTCGGACTCTTCCCAGGAGTGGAAAACGCCCCAGGGGATGAGCGCGGCGGAGACGGCGAGGTCCGGCTTGATTTTCTTGACATCGCGGTACACGCTCCGGACGAGGTCGGTGACGTTGTCGCGCCGCCAGCCGTTCCAGCGTTCGGGGAAGAGCGTGGGATAGGCGTTGCGGTCCGGGACGGAATCGAGGACCGCGATCTGCGCGGGAGAGAGGGTGGGGTCGATCTTTTCACGGAACCGCTTCAGGTTATCGTCGGAGAAGCCGTAGTCCGCGCCGGGGTAGCGGACGTAATCGAAATGGATGCCATTCACGGGGTAGCGGCGGGCGACGTCGAGGAACACGTCATGGAGGAAGCGGCGGGCTTCAGGCCGTCCGGGGTCCAGGTACGCCCCTTCGCGGTCGGCCCCGGCGGTGTACTGGACCGTGCCAGTGCGGTCGGCGAGGAGCCATTCCGGGTGGGCGTTGACCAGGTGCTGCGGGGATTTGGGGAGGGCGGTGCCGCTCCAGAGGTAGAAGGTGTTCAGCCAGGCGTGGACCTGGATGCCTTCGATACGCGCTTCCCGGATGAGGAGGGCCAATGGATCGAATTCCGGGGGCTGGCCCTCCAGGAATTCGGTCCGGGGTTCGAGCCCGCCTGTGTAATACGCGTCGCCCCGGCCCCGCACCTGCACGAAGAGGGCGTTGAACTTGTGCGTGCGGGCCAGTTCGACGATGCGGCGGACGGATTCCGGAGAAGCGAGCGCGTACCGCACGACCCACATCGCCCGCGCCTCCCGGTCCTGGGGACCGATGATGAACTGAGTCGGAGGGATCAGGTCTTCTTCGGTGGGGGGCGGAGACTCGGGCGCGGGGAGGGGCTGCGCGAACGCGGCGGAGGAGAGGCCGGCCAGAAGCGTGGCGGTGAGGATCAGGCGTGGAAACAACATCATCATGCGTTCGGATTCGAGACGGGAGAGCCGTCTCCTGCCGGATTCGTTCGTATCTCACCCGAAAGGCGTGTCATATAGATCAGACGCTGCATGGATGGTGAGGAGCGCCGTGCCTACGGGCGACGGAGGAGGGTATCGGGTGGGGTGGAGGAGGGTATCGGGTGGGGAAACGAGGAAGAGAGGGGAAGATACTGGAAGCAAAGACGGACCGGTCTGTTCAGGGTACGGACGGAACTCGTTGAAGCGGGGTTTACGCCCCCCGGGGAACGGGCATAAAAAAGAACGAGAGGATGGCGCAAGCGCCGTTATTATCTTCCCATGGATCGAACTCTTGTATCCCTGCCTGCGGCTATCAAATGGGCAGTTATCGACAGGAGCGCTACCAACTATTCCCTTCCTTCCTGCCGGCGGTCTCGCATGAAACGGAGGGGTTCCGTTCATATGAAGAGTTAGGACGATGACGGACTTTACTTCAT
Organism: Armatimonadota bacterium; assembly: GCA_019348365.1. Lineage (GTDB taxonomy): Bacteria > Armatimonadota > DTGP01 > DTGP01 > JAHWJO01 > JAHWJO01. The sequence goes on from JAHWJO010000209.1 coordinate 3,463, forward strand.
TCGAATTCGTGATGCTGGCGATCATCATGAGCATCACTTTGGGGTTCCTCGGAATAGTATTTTGGAAAGGCTTCACCGCCTCTTCGAATCGCTTTCGACGGCTGCAAGCCCCGCGCATGATCTCCTGCCTGCTGTGCGGGCGTCCCAATCCGGTCGGCCCGGAGGAGCAGGAATGCTCCCGCGTGGTCTGCCGGTGCGGACAGCCCCTGTACATCGTCGGGTTCGGCTCCTACCCTCATCCCCGTACCCAGTGAACCGGTTTCGGTCCGTCTCCGGCCCGGGCGCAACTCGGAAGGAGAACGCCCGAACGGCGGACGGGAAGCCCGGTCGCAGGGGGTACAGGGGGAAGAGGAACGAAACGACTTGCTGCCGAACCTGAGGCCCGGAGGGATGCCCGACCGCATCCTCCTGGGACCGAACATTGAACGTGGACCGAAACCTTCTGCCGAAGGCGTTCGGTCTGCGTTTTTTCTGGGGTACGGCGGTACCTTATTTCGGAGGCGGCATGGAGTATGAGGAATTCGCGCCCGGCACGGTCTTCCTGCGGCAGCTTCAATCCGGCTTTTCCGAGCATTACGGCGAAGTGAAGATCCTGCACAACGCCATGGGACGGCTGGAAGCGGTGGAGGTGCGCCAGGAAAGCATCGTCGTGGTGATTCCGTGGGAGAATGTGGCGTACGTGGAGTACAACCTGGAAGGCCGAACGGACTGACGCTTATTGGGGAGTTGGGGTGGTGAGTTGGTGTGGTGGTGAGTTGGTGCGTTGGTGCGTTGGTGTGGTGGTGAGTTGGTGCGTTGGTGTGGTGGTGAGTTGGACAGCGAATGTTGGTGACGGGGGTTGGTCGGCTCAGGATCACATGGGGCATTCGACTGGAAAGATGAGGGAGGGGAGGTCCGGTTATGAGCACATCCAGCATCGCCGTCATCGGCGCGAATAAAGATCCCGGACGCTACTCCAACAAAGCGGTTCGGGCGTGGAAGGCGCGAGGCTACGAGGTGTACCCCGTCAATCCGAACGAAGACGGCGAGGTGGAAGGATTGATGATCTACGACAGCATCCTCGACGTGCCGGAGCCGGTGGAGGAAGCGACGCTGTACGTCCGGCCTTCCATTGGGATCGGGGTTCTGGAGGACTTGAAAGCGATGGGCATCCAGAAGGTGTACGTGAACCCAGGTGCGGAGAGCATGGAGCTGCTGGAGAAGGCGTACGAGCTGGGGCTGAAAACGATCGTGGCGTGCAGCATCCTCGCCGCCGGCTCCAATCCGAACGAGTTATGACAATACAGATAGATGTTTCAATCGTATTCGTATTCGCCGGATGACACTTTATTCACGAACTCGGTGAAGGAAGCGGCACGAAACTCCGTCTCTCCTGTCTCATGCGACCAATGCACGATGGGGCATTCACCGTCCGGACAATTGCCGCTGTAGTCGAAGCAGTAGTAATCGCCTGTCCCAAAGTCCGCGAACGGCAGTAAGTGATCGAAAACCGGCTTCGTGTCACCTTCGTCGTATTCGTACCCCTCGAAGTTCTCCAGCCACCCCGCCCAGCCGACCCGATAATTCCGAACGATGGAATCCCAGGTCTTTCGCGGGTCACGGTCGTCGAGCACAGGGAATATGCTGATACCTTCAATGCCCAGGCCGTTGTTCTGCAATAGCCATGCGCGAAAGGAGGGGGGGAAGTTTCGGTTCAGTTCCTCCTCCGCGCGGGCTATCGCCTCTTCCGTCGTGCCGATAATACGGTGTCGTTTCATTCTTTCACATTACACTCTGTCAGTGGATCGAGTTGGAGAATAGCGGCGTAGCCTTCGATCCCCACACAGGAGTCGTTGCTATCCCGTGACCGGGCCGTAGTAAAGTCCGCGCTCCTTCGCGAGTCTCTGGCCCTCCCGGAGCAGGTCCGCCCGTTCGGTTTTCGAGAGGGGCTGGAAGCCTTTCACCACCTCCACCGCCGCGTCCACTTCCGCCGTGTTGCTGAAGCCGATCACCGCCGCTTGCACCCCCGGCAGCCCCAGCGAGTAGCGGATCGCGCGGGCGTGGTACTCCGCCAGGGTGGCGGGGGTTTTGCCGTTGTAGGCCCAGTTCCTCGCGCCGCCGAGCACCTTCATCGCGACGATGGCCGTGCCGTGTTTCTTCGCGGGGGGGAGCGCCAGCCCCTCGAAATCGTAAGTGTACCGGTCCGCAAAGTTGAGCGCGACCATCGCGAGGTCGATGTCGCCGGTCTGGATAGCGGTGGTGAACCGGGCCGGGCGCATGTGGCCGCTGATCCCGATGAACCGGCACAGCCCCCGCTTCTGCGCCTCCTTCAGACCCGCGATGGCCCCCTCCGGCGTAAAGAGCCGGCCCATGTCGAAATCCCCGAGGTTGTGGATGTGAACGACATCGACATGATCCACGCCCATGCGCCGAAGGCTGTTCTCCAACTGCCGCTGCACGCCGGAGCGGTCCTGGGGGTTCGGGTTGACCTTGGTGACGAGGAACGTCCCGTCGCGGCGGGTCTTCAGGACGATCTTCAGCTTGTCTTCGGCGTTGCCGTAATCCGGGGAAACGTCAAGGTAGCGGATGCCGCGATCCAGGGCGTGATTCACAAGGGCTTCCGCCTCGGCGAAGGAGGTTTCCCTGCTTCCGAGGGGGGCCATGCCGAGGCCGAGGACGGGGACTCTCACGCCCGTGCGCCCGAGGACGCGCCGGGGCATGGCCTTTTCGCGGGAGGCGGCATGGGAGTCGTCGGGGGCAAGGGTGAGCGCCGCCGCGCTGCCGGCGGTCACGGCCATATCTTTCAGGAATTCGCGTCGCGTTCGGTGAATCATCAGGATATCCTCGGATGGGGATTGGCAAAGAAGCGCCATGGAGGGGCAACGGGATCGCTCCTCCTGAGAAAATGTGCAGGGCATATCATCAGTATACCGGACCCGCGGTCAGAGAGCGAAGCATCGTCAAGCCTCAGAAGGGAGAACCTTCTCATTTTCAGTGGTGATGCACAAGCCGTGAACTGGGAGAAAGTGGATCGAGAGCGGCGGATCCTCCAGGTGTGCGGCCCCCCTTACCAAGTGGAACGGGTTGCGCGTCGTCGGTGCAACCAAAACCCAGTCCAGCCGCCGCGCCATACCCTGTCCGCCGCACTCCTAAATGTGCTGGAGACCCAGAGAAAACAGCAGGAGTAGAGCGAGGCAGGGCAGGGGAACGTTGGAAGGAGGAGGGCCACATCTTCACGACGATTTGGGGCCGCCCCCTCTCGGCTCGATGGGTGGGGATGGATCTGAGGGAGTCGTGGAAACGGAGGGGGAACGAGCGGCATAGGCCTTTCGTTTCTCCCTCACTGTGACGGAGGGACACTAGGAGGTTGAGGTTCTCGATGTGCGGGGTGGTCTGCTTGCCCTCATACTCTTTCGCCGACTTGAGGAGGTCCCAGAGCCAGTCCCCCCGCCCACCTTTTTCGGGTTACCGTCCTTCCCCCTCACGACGTAATCCTTACCGTCCCGCTCGAACGCGGCGTGGAGGAGAGCGGTGAAGGCGATCACCATCGTAATAACGGAGGGCGGAAACGTTCTTGCCCGTTCTGCGTGCCAGTTCGCCGATCTTCACACCTATCACCTCCCGATACTTGGAGTCTACGGCCTCAAGCCCACAGGAGAGACAAGGGTAAATTAGGGGATACAAAAAAGCCGCCTCTCACGTCAGGGCGTGCTACAACGGGCGGCTGAAAAATGCTGGGGACATCACCGCTCTTTAGGGGGAGCAGCCCCGTGATTCATGAGCCACTCGAAGGAGGCGGGCTGCTCCATCTCAACCGCCAAGTTCATCGGCGTCATAAATCTCCCCAGGATCGGGCCGTTCAGTTGTTCGGGAGTCTTGTCCCCGCCCAGCTCGTCTAGTTTCGCCACGTCCCCACGCCCCACCGCCTCCACGAACGCGATCTCTTCGGGGGCGGGCGGGGCGAAAGTCAGCGTCTCATTTTCCAGGCTCTCCTCCCGCAGCCACAAGGTATGGCCGTTGCCGAGGGAGCGGAACCCCACCCGTAGCCCGAATCCTTCGTTCGCCGATTTCTGAGCGGGGACCCGCCCCCCCACGTCCCTGGCCGGGCGACACCGCCGGTGAACCAGGGCCCTGCGGGTCGCGCGTGTGGTCCGTGGGGGGGGCGCGCCGACAGGGGGGGTGGGGCGGGGGGGGTGTGGGGGGCGGGGGGGGGGGGGGGGGGGGGGGCGGGCG
>JAHWJO010000210.1 GCA_019348365.1 Armatimonadota bacterium
CCGACCAGTTGTACCTACTACTTCCCTCTCCCAGCATTGGGAGAGGGCCAGCGCGTAGCGCGGGGGTGAGGGCGGTTACCATTCGCAAATCGGCATTCGTCATTCGCAAATCATAGAAAGGGAGGGATCGTGGTTGAAGCGGTGATGCTCTGGAACGAGCCGAACAACAAATCGCATTGGGATTTCGAGATCGACCCGGACTGGAGCCAGTTCGCTCACATGATGAACCTCGCCGCCGACGCGGTCGCATCCGAGAATCCGGCGCTCCCGAGGGTCCTCGGCGGCATCTCCCCCATCGACCCCGCGTTCATCCAGCGCCTGGACGACTTCGGCGTGCTGAGCCGCCTCGACGTGGTCGCGGTTCACGGCTTCCCCCTCGACTGGAACCACTGGACGATTAACGAGTGGCCGGACAAGATCCAGGAGATCCGGGACGTAACGCCGATGCCGATCTGGGTGTCTGAGGTCGGGATCTCCTCCTTCGGGGCGGAGGAGGTGCAGGAGTTCGGATTGCGGCGGACGGCGGAGCTGCTGGTGGGCCAGGTGGACCGCATCCACTGGTACAGCCTTTACGACCTCCCCCGCGCGTGGCCCGCCACCACCCGCCACCGCGAGGCGGAAGGGTCGTCCTACTACCGCCATTTCTACATGGGCCTGCTGCGGGAGGACGGCACGCCCAAGCTGGCGCTGAAGCATTTCCGCGAGTTCACGCCGGAAATGGGCCTCTGCCAGTGGGTGAACTTCGAGGATCACCGCCTCGATGAGATGGTCGGCTGGCTGCGGGAGATGGGAGTCACGTACCTCCGCACCGGCCTGAGCTGGGCCGACTATTACCGCCCCAACGCCCTCGAATGGTTCGATCACCAGATGAAGGCGTTGGAGGAGTTCAACGTCACCGTCACCTTTTGCTTCACGCCGGAGCACAAGGGGATCGCGCCGCACTACACCAGCCCGCCGCAGCGCCCCGAAGAGTTCGCCGACTTCTGCGCCGAGATGGTCCGCCGGTATGCCCCCGGCATGACCGTACACGCCCCCGCCGACCGCGCGAAGTCCCCGCGCCCGGAGCCCGCGCATCAGGCGGTCCATGCGGAGCCGGGGAGCGCCGATGCGGGCAACGGAATGTACGCCACCACCCCGAAGAAAGGCTACGCGGACGACCCCGACCGCGTGATGTAAGAAAGAACAGTCTTTGAGTCGTGAGTCTTGGGTCTATGAGTCTCTCTCACCCCCTACACCCGACTCCCTACTCCCTGAACCTGAGGCGGGAGGTTTGAACGCCCGGTCAATCGGACATAACGTGAGTAGAACGCCAGAGGGAGCCTGAGATTGAGCGTGTGTGCTGCCGATCTGTTACAGCGTTTCTGTGCGGACGGGACCTGCCCTGTTTCCGCCCCGAAGACGGTCGTCGTGGCGGCCCACCCCGATGACGAGGTGGTGGGCGCGGGGGCGCGTCTCCCCCGCCTTCAGGACGCCCTCTTCGTTCACGTCACCGACGGCTCGCCCCACGACCTCTCCGACGCGCGCTCTCACGGGTTCGAGACCCGCGAGGCGTACGCCCGTGCCCGCCGCTGCGAGCTGGAAGCCGCGCTCGCCCTCGCCGGGATCGCCCCCGACCAGGCCCTCGAACTCGGCTGCGTGGACCAGGAAGCCGCGCTCCGGATGGCGGACCTCTCCCGCTGCCTCGCCGATCTCTTCCATGATCTCCAGCCGGACGCGGTCCTCACCCACCCCTACGAAGGCGGCCACCCCGACCACGACGCGACCGCGTTCGCCGTTCACGCTGCCTGCCGCCTGCTGGAACGCGAGGGCGGGACTCCCCCGGCCCTCCTCGAAATGACTTCCTATCACAACGGCCCCGCCGGGATCGTCACGTATGAGTTCCTCCCGTACGACGGCTGCGACCCCGTCACCCTCCCGCTTTCGGACGGAGAGCGGGCATTCAAGCGCCGCCTCTTCGACTGCTACGCCACGCAGCGGGAGACCCTGGGCTACTTTCCCATCGGGATCGAGCGGTTCCGCATCGCGCCTCGCTACGACTTCGCGCAGTACCCCGCGTGGTCGCCCCTCTTCTATGAGGGGTTCAACTGGGGCATGACGGGGGAGCGCTTCTGCGGCCTCGCCGGCGATGCGATGGACGCATTGGAGATCGGAGGCCCGTTGTGAGCCTGACCGTTCTGAGCGTCGCGTATCCGTTTGCGCCGGTGGGGACGGGCGCGGTCGGCGGGGCGGAACAGATCCTCACCCACCTCGATCATGCGCTCGTGCGGGAGGGGCACCGCTCCCTCGTCGTCGCCTGCGAGGGATCCGAGTCGGCGGGCACGCTGATCCCCACGCCCGCGCCGCCGGGCGTCATCACCGACGAGGTGAAAGCGGAGATACAGCACCAGCACCGGCGCAACGTCGAGCGGGCGCTGGAGCGCTGGCCCGTGGACGTGATCCACATGCACGGGATCGACTTCCACGAGTACCTGCCGCCGCCTGGAGTCCCCGCGCTCGTGACGCTCCACCTCCCGCCGGACTGGTACCCCGACGAGGTCTACCGCCTCGACCGGCCCGACACGTATCTCCACTGCGTCTCCGCCTCGCAGCGCCGCCGCTGCCCTCCCGGCGTGGACCTCCTGCCGGAGATCGAGAACGGCGTGCCGCTGGACGACCTTTACGCCCGCCACGCGAAACGCAACTTCGCCTTCACGATGGGGCGGATCTGCCCGGAGAAGAATTTCCATACCGCACTCGATGCGGGGAAGCGCGTGGGAGTTCCCGTTCTCCTCGCGGGGGAGGTGTTCCCCTACGAGTGGCACATGCAGTACTTCAGGGAGGAGATCGAGCCCCGGCTGGACCATCAGCGACGGTTCATCGGGCCGGTGGGCCTCGCGCGGAAGCGGCGGCTGCTCACGGCGGCGCGCTGCCTGCTTCAGCCGAGTCTCGCGCCGGAGACCAGTTCCCTCGTCGCCATCGAATCACTCGCCTGCGGCACGCCAGTCATCGCGTTCCCGTCCGGCGCTCTGCCCGACATCATTGAGCACGGAAAGACCGGATTCATCGTCCAGAGCATGGAGGAGATGGCGGATGCGATCCAGGCGGCGGGGGAGATCGACCCCGAAACCTGCCGCGAAGTGGCGCGGGAACGGTTCTCGCTGGAGCGGATGGTCGAGCGATACTTCGATGCGTACCGGCAGATCGAACGGAAAGGGACCCCGCCCCTGGCCGAAGCGATGTCGGAAGCGGAGGAGGCGCGGCCCGTTGCTTGAGATGGAACCGCGCCAGGAGAACGTTTCAGAGGAGGAGCGGCAAGAAGCAACCCCGGCCCTGGAGCTGATCGAAGTGACGACGATGGAGGGACTGGAGCGCCTGCGCCCGGAGTGGGCCGGCCTCTGGAAGCGCTCTCCCACCGCGACCCCGTTTCAGTCTCCTGAATGGCTGATCCCCTGGTGGCGGCACATCGGGGAAGGGGACCTCTGGACCCTCGCCCTGCGGGAGAAAGGCCGGCTCGTCGGGCTGCTGCCCCTCTACATCTACACGCAGGAGTGGAACGGGTCGCGCGACGTGTTCCCCCTCGGCATCGCGACGACAGACTACCTCGACGCTTTGTTCCTGCCGGGCTACGAGGATGCCGGGATGGCCGCCGCGTTCGCCCACCTCGATGCGAACCGCGACCGGTGGGACCTGTGCGACTTCTCCGATCTTCGGGAGAGTTCGCCGCTGCTTAGCGCGCCCGCGCCTTCCGGCTGGAGCGACGAGGTCGAGCACGGCGAGCCGTGTCCCGTCCTGACCCTCCCGGAGACGGAAGAGGGGTTGTCGGGCTGCGTGCCCGGCCATCTGCTTCACAACCTGCGATACTACACCCGCCGCGCCGAACGGGAAGGGGAAGTCACGTTCGAGGCGGCGAATGCCGATACTGTGGAGGACCTCTTCGATGCGCTGCTGCGGCTGCACCGTGCCCGGTGGATTACGAAAGGAGAGGAAGGCGTCCTCTCCAGCGAGGCCGTACAGCGGACACACCGGGAGGCGCTGCCGGGATTGCTCGCGCTGGGAGTGCTGCGGCTCTACGCCATGCGGATTGGAGGCCGGATCGTCGCCGTGTTCTACGGCTTCACGGACACCCATCATCCGATGAGGCGGAGCTACTACTACCTCAGCGGCTTCGAGCCGGAGCTGTCGCATCTCAGCCTGGGAACGCTCGTCATCGGGCACGCGGTCCGGGAAGCGATCCGGGACGGCGCAGCGGAGTTCGATTTCCTGCGTGGACACGAGAGCTATAAATATCTCTGGGGGGCGCAGGACCGCTGGAACCGCCACCGCCGGCTGTGGCACGGTTGAACGCCGTTCATCTCAGGAGCCGTCTGGGAGTTGCGCCCTCACCCCCGCGCTACGCGCTGGCCCTCTCCCAATCCTGGGAGAGGGATTCTGATGAGGAACGTTCCGGCTTCGGATTCCAAGAGTAGAATGCCACCGATGTACCGGACGAGAACGATCCCAGGGAATACAGGACTTGCTTGATTACCGCTCTTTTACCGGGAGAAGAGCCAAACCCGAAAGAGTGTACGTTCCGATCCCCTCTCCCAATGCTGAGAGGGCCAGTCGCGAACGAAGGTGAGCGAACGGGGTGAGGGCGACTCCCGACTCAAAGACGGCTCCTCCATGGGCCGGGATGTGAGGAAGTACAGGAGAGAGGTACGCGGGGAGAGGCGAAACGGCATGCACGAGAGCGAGATCATCGACCGCTTCACCCTCCCGCTGGAGGTCATCATAAGGGTTTGCCGGAGGGAGGACCTCCCCGCGCTGGAGTGGTACGGCCTGATGACGGAGTATCGCGGCATCATCCAGGAGACTTTCGAGATGCAGGAGCGGGGGGAGGCCGTCATGCTCGTCGCCGAGGTCAACGGCTTCCCGGCGGGACAGGTCTGGATCAACCTCGTCCTCAAGAAAGACGAAGCGATGGGGGCGCTCTGGGCGGTGCGCGTCTTTCCCTTTCTACAAGGCCGGAAGGTCGGCAGCCGGTTGATGGAAGCCGCCGAACAGCTTCTCCGGAATCGGGGCTACCGCGCCGTGGAGCTGGGGGTGGAGAAGGACAACCCCGATGCACGGCGGTTCTACGAACGGCTGGGCTACCGCGAATCGGGGACGGCGCAGGGGGGATTCACCTACACCACCCCCGACGGCGAGGAGATCACCATGCCTCTCGACGAATGGATCATGAGGAAACAGTTATGAATGATGAGTTATGAGTGATGAATGAAAACCCCGAATGCCGGACGTGATACTTCTCGGCCCGAGTGGATATTAATTCATCACTCATAACTCACCATTCATAACTCAGACGGGGGGTTGGAGTGCGGCAACTTGGGGTGCGGTGGACCATCGGAGATGTGAGTGACCGGGGATTCGAGGCGCTGCGGCTCTCCATGTGGGGGGCGTTCCGGCTCTTCGGCCCCGATGCCGCGTACGCCGTCTGCGTCAACAGCATCCCCGTGGAAGCCGCGCGGGAAAAGGCGGGCGATCTCCCGGACGGGTTCCTGTGGCACGACGCGACGTGCGAGGTGCCGGAATTCCTCGCCGCCCACTTCGATGCGGGGATGGCCGAGGGGTGCGGGTGGAAGTTCGCGCCGCTCCAGTTCTTCCCCGACCGCTATGAGCTGTCGCTGGACAACGACTGCATCCTCTGGGAGATGCCCGGCGCGATCCGGCAGTGGCTCGAAACGGACGACGCCCGCGCCTGCGTCGCCGCCGAGGACGTGGCGCCCTACTTCGGGCAGTTCGGCGACTTCTGCGAGCCGCACCCCCGCAACGGCGGGATTCGCGGCCTGCCGCCGGGATTCGACCTCGAAGCCGCGCTCCAAGAGGTGCTGGAAGCCAAGGCCGCCCGCGACGGGCAGCGCGTCGTTCTGACGAGCGAATTGGATGAGCAGGGACTCCAGACCGCCGCCCTCCAGCGGAGCGGCCATCCCTTCGTGGTGACGACCGAAGAGGTGACGATCTGCTCGCCGTTCTACCCCCATCAGCCGCACCTGGGGCGGTGCGGCGCGCACTTCGTGGGGCTGAACGCCCGCCACATCCCCTGGGACTATTACGACCGCCCCGCCGACGACTGCATGACGGATCACTGGAACCGCCACCGCAGCACGCTGTACGAGCGGGTGGGCCTGCCCCGCCCCAAATGACGACTTTAGGAAAGGGATTCTGACTCGGTGACAAACGCGGAATTCGATGGGAATGGACAGAAGGGACCGAAGCCCTCGTTGGACGAGGCTTCCGTTGAGGATGCGTCCCTCTTCCGGAGCTTCTTCCTCGGCGGGTTCGAGTGCTCGACGCACGTCAACATGTCGGGCAAGCGGCTCGACCTCATCGCCTCCACCGGCCACGACCGGTTCGCGCTTCAGGATTACCAACGCTTGAGCGAGCTGGGCATTCACGCCGCCCGCGAGGGAATCCGCTGGCACCTGATCGAGACCCGTCCCTATCAGTACGATTTCTCCAGCGTCCTCTCCCAGTTACGCGCGGCGCAGGCGACCGGCGCGCAGGTTATCTGGGACCTGTGCCATTACGGCTGGCCCGATGACCTTGACGTGTTCAGCCCGGAGTTCATCGAGCGGTTCGCGGGCCTGTCGCGCGCGTTCACCCGGTTCCTCAAGGAGGTGACGGACGACATTCCCTACCTCTCGCCGATGAACGAGATGTCGTTCCTCGCGTGGGCAGGGGGCGCGGCGGCGCTCTTCCCGCCGTTCGTCCGGGAGCGCGGCACGGAGATGAAATTCCAGCTCGTCCGGGCTACAATTGCGGGGACGGAAGCGGCCTGGGAGGTGGACCCCGCCGCCCGGATCTTCCACATCGACCCGATCTGCCACGTCGTGCCCTGCCCGGACAAGCCCGAGGACGCGCCCAACGCCGCCGGGTACTGCAGCGCGATGTACGACTCGTGGGACATGATCGCGGGGCGCTACTTCCCGGAACTCGGCGGGGATGAGAAATACCTCGACGTGATCGGCGTGAACTACTACATCGACAACCAGTGGGAGTATCCGGGGAGCAGCGAATCGGATACGACCATCACCCCCTCGCACCCGTTCTATCGCCCGGTGTGGGACCTGCTGAAGGAGGTCCACGAGCGGTACCGGCGGCCCCTCTTCATCGCGGAGACGGGGATCGAGGACGAGCGGCGGCCCGAGTGGCTGCGCTATGTCTGCCGGGAGGTGCGGGACGCGCTCCGGGCGGGCGTGCCGATCCACGGCATCTGCCTCTACCCCATCCTGAACCACCTCGGATGGGAGGACGACCGCCACTGCCACAACGGCCTGTGGGACTTCGCGGACGAGCGGGGGAACCGGGAGATCTACGCCCCCCTGGCGGAGGAGCTGCGCCGCCAGCAGCGCCTCTTCGAGCAGTTCCGGAACCGGTCGGAATCGTCCGTCATCGCGTCTGCCGAGGAGGATCCCGACGAGTTCCCCGGCTTGTTCCCGTCGTTGAAGAAGGGGTGAGGCGGGGGGCGCCCGGCTTCGCTTCCGCCTCCTCCACCAGCGCTTCCATCTGCGCGACGATCACGTCCCACGTCTTCTTGTTCGCCTCTTCCAGTCCCCGCTGGATGCGGTCGGTGTTGTCCTCGTTCAGGGTTTGCCGGACGGCGGCGACGTAATCCTCCGGCGTATCCACCAGGCGAACGATGTCCCCGTAATT
>JAHWJO010000211.1 GCA_019348365.1 Armatimonadota bacterium
CGGCCCAATCCGGCTTTGCGGGGCGCTGCCGGGTGGGGGAGCGGTCGATCTTCGTCAGGATCTCCCTGATGGCCCGAATGACCCGCTCGGGGCGGGGCGGGCAGCCGGGGATGTACACGGCCACCGGGACGACCTGGTCCACGCCCTGCACGAGCGCGTAATGGTGGTACACGCCGCCCGAAGTCGCGCACGCGCCCATCGAGATCACCCACTTGGGCTCGGCCATCTGGTCGTAGATCTGCCGGAGGACGGGGGCCATCTTCTTCGAGACCCGCCCGGCGACGATCATCAGGTCGGCCTGGCGCGGGGACGCGCGGAAGACTTCCGCCCCGAAGCGGGAGATGTCGAACCGGGCGGCGGCCACCGCCATCATCTCGATGGCGCAGCAGGCCAGCCCGAAGGTCACCGGCCAGATCGCGGAGCGGCGCGCCCACGCCACCAGCTTGTCCAGCGTGGTCGTCAGCACGTTCTCCTTGAGGGGGATCTCCTCCTCGAAGCTCGGCCAGGCGGTCCGGTTGAGCGGGATTTCCAACTGCTCCTGCGTGCCCATCGGCGCCAAAGCGTCGGGATTTTGCGCCAGCCGGACCAGAGAGGCGTTCTCCCTGGCGAAGACGGAGGTGGTGTTTCTATCTAAACCCGGAGGGGTGTCATCATCTAATCCCATGTGAGGGCTCCTTTTTTCCAGGCGTAGACATAGCCGATCAGGAGGATCGCGAGGAAGACGGCCATCTCCATCAATCCGAACATCCCGAGCCGGCGGTAGATCACGGCCCAGGGATAGAGGAACACCGTCTCCATATCGAACAGGATGAAGAGCATCCCGATCAGGTAAAACCTCACCCAGACCCCTTTACGCGCGTCCTCCGCCGGGATGATGCCGCACTCGTAGGGCGCGTTTTTCTCCGGGGTCGGCTTTTTGGGGCCGAGGAAGTTGGAGAGGGCGATCTGCCCGACGGCGATCCCGACCGCGATGAGCAGGAGGATGAGGATGGGAAGGTACTGTATCATAGACGCCGTGCTCCTGATGGATCCTCAGACTCTTGAGGGTCAACGCCGCTGCGCAAGGAGGAAAAGCGTACGAGAAACCGTTCCTCTCGCACACGATTCATCCCTGCACTTCTAATGATGATTGTGGCCCTTTTGTGAACCTTTTTACAATACACCGGCATCCTCGCGCCGCTTCCGGCGGAAAATCGTAGCGCATGAGACGGGATGGCGGCAAGCGTGTGCGGCAAGCGTGTGCGGCAGGCGTGTGCGGCAGGCGTGTGCGGCAGGCGTGTGCGGCAGGCGTCACCGTCGTCCGTTGGCTCTGGTATCGGTCAAGAACGGCAACAAGAGGACAGATTCGGCGAGGGGCCGGACTTCCCTTCCCTGCCGAGGATAGTTTACCCCATTCGACGCCCATTCTTTCGACGCCCCGTCTCCGTCCCATTACATCCCATGCCCGGTCGTCCCGCTCTCCTGCCGACCTTTTCAAGATTCGGCAGATGGGGCCGAATTCGTTAGCGTAAGGCATGTGCGGGGGGATGTTTACGAAAGCAGAGCCTTCTGCCGATCATCGCATATCCATTCCAGGGTAGATAGTCCTCCTCTCCGAGGATAGAGCCGTTACCCGTGGCTTGTCGTGGAATGTAAGGGAACGTAACGGTTTGCTCACAATGGGAGATCGGTGCCAATCTTCCCTTGCCCTGACCCGACCCGAATTTCATGATAGGAATACGTCAGAAAGCGGGGAAAGGGTATCGGGCGGTTGCGCCAGCCTTCCCCCGCTCTCATCCCCTGGCCTTCATTTAGTGTGAAAATAGAAGTATCAAACCACATTCCTGCCAGACAACAATGGATTTCCCTCCCCATGTCTTCCCTTCCCGCCGCCGATGACTCCCCCCGCATGACCGAAGTGCCGCGCCTGCCCCCGCAGGAGAAGGCGCGGTATGTGCAGCGGCTCTTCACCGCCGTCGCCCCCACCTATGATCTGCTGAACACCGTCCTGAGCTTCGGGCTGCACAAGTGGTGGCGCAAGGTCGCCACCGACGAGTGCCGCCTGAACCCCGGAGACCGGGGACTGGATGTGGCCGCCGGGACGGGCGATTTCGTGCTGGAGATGCTGCGGCGGGTCGGGCCGACGGGCTACGTGGCGGGGGCGGACTTCTGCATGCCGATGCTCAAAATCGGCGTGAAGAAGCTCAAAGGCCGGGCGGACCTGCTCCAGGGGGATGCCCTCGCGCTCCCCTTCCCCGACGACGCCTTCCACGCAACGACGATGGGATTCGCGCTGCGGAACGTGGGGGACATCCAGCAGACCCTCAACGAGATGACGCGCGTCGTGCAGCCCGGCGGGCGCGTGGTGCAGCTGGAGCTGTCCCGGCCCACTCACCCGCTCTTCCGGCCCTTCTACTATTTCTATTTCCAGCGCCTGCTGCCGTTCGTCGGGAGGATGATCCATGGCAAACAAGAGAATTACGCCTACCTCCCCGCCTCCCTCAAAGAGTTCCCCCCCCGCGAAGAGATCGCCGCGATGATGCGAAAGGCCGGGCTCACCGACGTGATCGTGAAGGACCTGACCTTCGGCATCGTCGCGATCTACGCGGGCACGAAGGTCAGCAGGCTGCAGGCAGAGGACAGTAGGCAGAAGCCTCTAAACCTCGACAGCCCTTCACCTGCCCCCGATGCGGGAGGCGACTCTTGAAGGCGGGGGGCTCGGTGATGGCGGGAGCGACGATGACGCCCGCACCGGCGGTCGGGACCAACGGAGCGCGCCCGTGGGACGGATTCTCCCATGACATGGCGGAGGTGGAGCGGATTCTGAGGGAAGAATCGTGCTCCGGGGTTTCCCTGGCGGAGGAGGTCTGCCGGTACGTCCATGAAGCGGGCGGGAAGCGGCTTCGGCCCGCGCTGGTGATTCTCTCCTGCCGCGCCCTGGGATCAGACAGCCCGGAACCATGGTACGCCGGGGCCGCCGTCGAGATGATCCACGCCGCCACCCTCCTGCACGACGACGTGGTGGACCATGCACAGAGCCGCCGGGGGCGGGTCACGGTGAGCGCCCGGTGGGGCGATGGGCCCGCCGTCATCGCCGGGAACCTCCTCTTCTCCCGCGCCTTCGGGATGCTCGCCCGGAGGGAGCGGGTCGAAGAGCTGCGGGTTCTCTCCAATTGCATGATGACGATGTGCCGGGGCGAGATCATGCAGAACGTCCATCGCGGCAACTTGGAGATGACCGAAGCGACCTACACGAACGTCATCCGCGCCAAGACGGCGGATTTCCTCGCGGCGTGCTGCCGCATCGGCGCGATGCTCGCGGGGGCGGACTCCCGCACGATGGAGCGGATGGCAGCCTACGGGATGAATCTCGGCCTGGCGTTTCAGGTGACGGACGACCTCCTCGACGTGTGCGGCGACGAGCGGGAGATCGGCAAGCCCGTCGGGGGAGACCTCCGCGAAGGGAAGATGACGCTGCCCCTCATCCTGGGTCTCCAGAGCGCGACCCCGGCGGAACGGGAGCAGGTCAGAGCCATCGCCCGCCAGCCGGCCATCACGCCTGAAGAGTTCGAGAGGGTACGGGGCGTGCTGCTGCGGTATCACGCGCCGGAGCGGACCCGCCGGGTGGCGGAGGCGTACACCCAGGCCAGCCTGGATCAACTCGATCCACTCCCCGAGTCTCCCGCGCGAGCGGCGCTCGCGGCGCTGGCGGAGAGTCTCTCCACTCGCTCGAAGTGATATTTACATACGAAACGGCCCCATCCAACTCTTGTTATCTAGAGATGCATTCTCGGAGTCGGCTGAAGGCTGCCGAGAATGACTGCGAGTCGCCCGCTGTTCTAACAGTTCCTGGGCCGTTTTGCTTCAGGACTCCGTCGATACACTCCCCTGTGTCAGTGATATACACCTTGTTGGGGCATGAGAACCTCCCTGTCCGTACAAACGGTCTATAATGAATGTGGGAGGACTGAAATGAATGAGACGAACTTCACCCGGCGTGGCTTTCTTCTGGGTGGCATCACCCTGGGAGTCGGGATTGGAACTCTTTCACAGGGCTGGGCGCGGTTTTCAGACATCGGCCCCGTGACCGAAGGATCGAAAGCCCCTGAGCTGATCGGCAGCCCGCAGGAGTGGATCAACACAGGCGGCCAGGCGCTGAAGGCGCTCGGACCGGGCGGGCTTTTGAAGGCCAACGGCCCAATTTTGATCGATTTTTGGGATTACACATGTGTAAACTGTATCCGCACCATGCCGTATCTGCGCGCCTGGCACGAGCGGTACGGCGATAAGGGTCTGACCATCATCGGCATTCACACCCCGGAGTTCGAATTCGCGAAGGAGAAAAAGAACGTCGAGGCCGCCGTCAAGCGACTGAGACTCCCTTATCCAGTCCTGGTGGATTCCCGATACGCGAACTGGCGGGCTTACGGCAACCAGTACTGGCCGCGCAAGTACCTCATCAACCCGCAGGGCATCGTGGTTTACGACAAGATCGGCGAGGGCGGGTACGAGGAGACCGAGCGACGCATCCGGCAGCTTTTGAGGGAAGCCCACCCGAACGTGAAGCTCCCCGCCGAGACCGGATTGCCGGAGGCTCCCCGCAACGTGATCTTTCGGCAGACCCCGGAGATCTATTCGGGCTACCTCCGGGGACGAAACATGTTCGGCTCGCCGGAGGGCATGAAACCGAACGCAACGGTCACCTACACCGATATCAAGGGCAGACGCGCCGACGGACTTTTCTATGCGAAAGGACTCTGGGCCGTTCAGCCGGAGAGCATCCGCCACGCCCGCGCCACCTCCGATCCGTTCGAGGATTACATTGCGCTGGATTACACCGCGCTCGAAGTGAATGCGGTGATCCAGCCGGAGGGAGGAAAACCTTTCAACGTCTATCTCCTCCACGATGGAAAGCCCGTGGACCGAGCGGATAAAGGGGACGACATTCGCTACGACGCTCAGGGCCGCTCATTCGTGCGGGTGGATGCCCCCCGGATGTACTCCCTCATCCGGAATCGCAAGCCGGGCCGGCACGGGCTCCGCCTGGGTTCCACCTCCCCCGACTTCGGACTCTACTCCTTCACCTTCAGCTCCTCTCCCAGTCTGAAGTGAGGGGGAGGGATCACCGACAAAATGACAGGCCGAATCAGGTCGGTAATTGCCGGAGGTAAGACCTTAACGATCTCACCTCCGGCTCCTTCCCCGGGCGAGGTCAGGGGCACAGGTGAGAGGCATGCCCCTGGGGAAGGGCTGGGAAAGAGACAAGGCATCGCGAGGGTCACGGCGTCTGGAAGTCTCCGGGTCGCCAGAGGAGACTCCGCAGTCCTTCCAACACCTCATCGGCGGTAGCGGGACCGATCACTCGTCCTTCCACCGTTGTAATCGGCACGATACCCACGCCGGAATTCGTGGCGTAGGCCGCATCGGCGCGGCACAGGTCTTCCGGCGCGAGGGAAACCTCCTCCGCCGACAGTCCGATCTCTCCGGCCCGTTCGAGCAGCACGGAGCGCGTCACTCCCGGCAGCAGGCCGGCCTCCACCGGGGGCGTGCAAAGCCGGTCTCCGAAACGGAGGAACAGATTCGCCAGCGAGCCTTCAGCCAGCTCCCCCCGCGTGTTGAGAAGCAGCGCCTCATCCATGCCCCGCGCCCGCGCCTCCCGGCGAGCGAGCAGATTGAGGAAAAAACAGGTGGACTTCACCCTGGAGAGCGGGCTGGCCTCGTCGCGGCGATAGGGAGACCAGCAGGCGATCCACCCGGAAGGCGGGGGAGCGGCGGGCCGCACGGTGATCATGACGGTCGGCGGCACGTTGGCAGGGGCTTCGGGAGAGCCCGCCACACCACGGGTGACGGTCAGGCGTGCGCGGAGCTCCCCTTCCCCGGCAGCCGCGAGGATCTCCGCAAGGCCGTTCCGCAATTCCTCGTCCCCCGGCAACGGCAGCCCGATCTCTCCCGCGCTTCGGTGGAGTCGTTCCAGGTGGCGGTCGAGGTAAGCGATCCGTCCTCCCCGCGCGCGCATCGTCTCGAACAGCCCCTCTCCGTACAGCAGCCCGAAGTCTCCCGCCGGGACGACCGCCTCCGGGGTGGGAGTCAGGCGTCCATTAACCCAGGTCAGGTCCACCGATTCGGTGGGTAGATCGGTCATAAGTCCAGCGCCCTTTCCAGCCCTCCCGCCTTGACGAGCGTTTCCTGGTACTCCGCTTCGGGGTCCGAATCCGCCACGATTCCTCCCCCCACGCCGTAATGCACCGCTCCCCCCTGCGCCACAAGGGTCCGTATGGCGACCGAGAGGTCCATCCCCCCGTCCCATCCCAGGTACCCGATGCTCCCCGTGTAGATGCCCCGCCGGACGGGTTCCAGCTCCTCGATGATCTCCATGGCGCGGAGCTTGGGAGCCCCGGTGATCGATCCGGCGGGGAAGGCCGCGCGGAACAGGTCGAGCGGGGCGCAGTCGGGCCGCAGCCGCCCCTCCACCACGGAGACGAGGTGATGGACCGTGGCGTACGATTCCAGTCCCCGGAGAACGGGGACCCTGACCGACCCGATCTCGCAGACCCGCCCGAGATCGTTGCGATGCACATCGACGATCATCAGGTTCTCCGCCCGGTCCTTCTCGCTCTTCAGGAGTTCGGCGGCGTAACCCCGATCCATCTCCGGGTCCGGCGAGCGGGGCCGCGTGCCCTTGATAGGCCGGGTCTCCACCCGCCGGGTCGCGGCATCGAGGCGAAGGAACCGCTCCGGGGACGCGCTCAGAACCGTCACGTCGCCGAAATCTAGAAAAGCGGAGAACGGGGCCGGGTTGACGCGCCGCAGCTGGAGAAAGAGTTCTGACGGGTCGGCGGAGAACGGTCGCGCGAACCGCTGGGTGAGATTGGCCTGATAGATGTCCCCTGCGGCGATGTACTCCTTGATCCGCTCGATGGCCCGGAGATAGCCTTCGCGGGAGAAGGTTTCCCGCCCGCAGGGCGTTCCCACCTGCGAGGGGAACGGAGGGTATCCCGCCGAATCTTTTACGGATGACGGCGTTTGTATAGCGTTCACGGTCTTTGCGAGATCGCGGCGCGTGACGCGCCAGAGCCGGTCTGATTCGTGATCGCAGGCGTAGATCGTATCGTAGAAGGCCAGCCGGAAGCAGGGGAGCCGGGTGTCGTCCTCCGCCGCTTCCGGCAATTGCTCCCAGCGCCGCGCGAGGTCGTATCCGAACCACCCGACCGCCCCCCCGATGAACGGCGGGGTCCCGGCTTGCGGCGGCAGCGAAAACTCCGCCATAAACTTTTGGAGGTGATCGAGCGGGTCCTCGTTGAATGTCCGGACCGCCCCGTCCCGCCAGAGGCGAGTGGTTGCCTCCCCCGCCTCCATGATCGCAAACGGCTCCGCCCCCATGAACGACCATCGGGCCGTGGGGGAAGGAGCTCCGGCGCTGTCGAGCCAGAAGGCGTAAGGGAGCACCTTCAACTGACGGAACAGGTCCGTCAGCCTTCCGGGGATCGGCTCTACGGTGATGTCCTGAGGGGAGAGAGGGGCCATGGCTCTACTTGGAGGCGCGATTCTTTGGAAGGCGGAAGGTCATGCAGCATCGGGAGGAGACTTCTGGATCTCCGGCAGGAGCCCCCCGCCTGACCGAATAAATATCATCGAACGGGCTGCCCTCTAACCCGTAGAACGTTTCGATCCGGCATAGCTTTCTCA
>JAHWJO010000671.1 GCA_019348365.1 Armatimonadota bacterium
ACAATTCACCTCTCCTCACTTTATGGATCGGTTGTCCGTTCCCGCTCCCTTAACCTACAATTCTAGCGACGTTATCGTCCATACGATAGAGATGTGGGTGTCCGACCATCCTTCTCGAAAGGGCAATTTTGTACAATGGGCGATGAGAAGACTATACTTCACGCGAAGGGAGCCGTAGCCGCGATGTCTCTCTACTCGTACACCTTTATGTTGATGACGTTCGGGATGAGCCTGAGCCTGCTGCTGTCAGTCCCTTCATCCGCGCAGGCCGAAAACATCGTCTTCCCAAAGGATGCCGGGATCGTGAACGTCCGCGAGTGGGGGGCGATGGGCGACGGCATCCAGGACGATACCCCGGCGATCCAGAAGGCCATCGACGCCCACCCGAACCGGAACAAGATCATCTACCTGCCGAACGGCGTTTACCGGATCTCAGATACGATCCGGTGGTCGCGCGGCCCGAGAGGAGGAAGCGAGGAGAAGAGAATCATCCTTCAGGGCCAAAGCGAAAAGGGCGCGATCCTGAAACTGAAGGACCGCTGCCCCGGCTTCACCGATCCCGCCATCCCGAAGGCGATGGTCTGGACCGGCGAGAAGCCCGCCCAGCGGTTTCGTAACAGCATCCGCAACCTCACCTTCGATACGGGAACGGGCAACCCCGGAGCCATCGGCGCGCAGTACATGGCAAACAACCAGGGGACGTTCCGGGAGGTGACGATCCGCTCCGGAGACGGGCAGGGGGTGATCGGGCTCGACCTGGGATACTCGGACGAAAACGGGCCGTGCCTCATTAAGAACGTCCGGATCTACGGTTTCGAGACGGGCATCAAGACGCGGCATGCCGTGGATAGCCTCGTGTTCGAGAACATCCATCTGGAAGGCCAGAAACGATACGGCTTCCACAACGAGGGGCAGGTATCGAGTATCCGGAAGCTTCGCAGCGTGAACGCGGTCCCGGCGCTCTACGGGGAGGCGGGGGCGGGGATGGTGGCCCTCATCGATTCGGTGCTGACCGGTACGAAAGGGGCCGGGACGCATCCGGCGATCCGCAACGAGGCGGCGCTGTTCGCGCGGAACCTCCGGGTCTCCGGGTACGCGGAGGCAATCCACCGCGCCGTGCCGGGAAAACCGGGATCGCGGGGAGTCCTGGAGTACGTCTCGCATCCGGTCCTCCACCTGTTCCCCACGCCGCGCCTCTCCCTGAAACTGCCGATCCGGGAGACCCCCACCGTTCCGTGGGACGACCTGAAAGAGTGGGCCAGTCCCTCCCACTTCGGCGCGAAGCCGGGCGACGGCGTTGACGATTCCGTGGCGATCCAGAAGGCCATCGACTCGGGCAAGACGACGGTGTACCTCCCGAACGGGACGTGGGAGATCGGGAAGACGGTCGTCCTGCGGGGGAACGTGCGGCGGTTCATCGGGACCGAGGCGGACGTGCATCCCATCGCGCCGCTGCTGGAGCGGAAGGAGCCGCTGTTCCGGTTCGAGGGCGGGAAACATCCGGTGGTGGTGATGGAACGGTTCTCCACCGGGTTCCACGGTGGCCCATTCTACTTCCTGCACAACGCCGCCCGGCGAACGCTGGTGATGAGCAGCGTCAGCGTTAACTTTCAGGGGGCCGCCTCTTACCACAATTCCGGGACCGGGCCGCTCTTCATAGAGGACGTGGTGGGCGGGGACTGGATTTTTATGAACCAACCCGTATGGGCGCGGCAGTTCAATGTGGAGAACCGGGGTACCCACGTCATGAATGACGGGGGAACGCTCTGGATTCTGGGGTACAAGACCGAGCGGGGCGGGACTCTGATCGAGACGCGGGGCGGGGGAAAGACGGAGCTGATCGGCGGGTTCTCCTACACCACCGAGCACGGCAAGCTCGCGCCGATGTTCGTCAACCACGAGTCGTCCGTATCGCTGACCATCGGGGAGTCGTGGTTCAACCGGCGGGACAGCCCGTTCGTGGAGCTGGTGCGGGAGACGCGGGACGGCGTGACGCGGACTCTGAAGATCGGGGAAGCGCCGGGACGAACGGGCGGGAGCATGCTGCCGCTCTATGTAGGATACAAGGAGTGAGGATAAGTTTTCTGAATAACCCCGAACTACTATGAGGGCGACGTTGAGTTCAGGCCCATTGAGGCCCATCGGATATTGTAGAGCTAAACGTTCAGTCGTCTTTTA
>JAHWJO010000011.1 GCA_019348365.1 Armatimonadota bacterium
TCTATCGGCTCTCTTCTTCTCTTCCTGCTTTTCCCACACTGAATAGCGAAGAACCCAGAAAATGTGGTAATTACGGTATATCTCTTCGCCTCCCGAAAGGGTTCTCCCGTACCCCTCATGAGACCGTACCTCCAGGTTCTTATCTTCTCGCTCATGGCATGTCTGCTACTCGGAATCGGGTGGCAGGCGTATACGGTCGCCTCCACGCCGGCGGTGAAGAAGACGGCCCTCCAGCCGGTGCCTTCCCCGGATCGAGCGGAGATTCTCCGGATACAGCGGGAGACGGAGCGGCTCAATCGCGAGCTTCAGGCGATGGAGGGGAAACTCTCGCGGGAGATCCGAACGGCGGAAATCCGCGAGCGCAGGAGAGAAGAACAGGACACCCTCGCGGTCCTGCCTCCCCCGGTGGAAGAGATGCCCGCCTACGAGATGCCTGTGGAGCCCGGCTGGGGAAGTCCCGCGCCGGAAGCGAGTCGGTTTGGGGTGGAGAGCGGATCGTATGGAGCGCCCGACGCCGCACCGGCGGTCCACCGAGAACGACCCTCCCTCGCATCGCTGCCCCCGACCCCTGCGCCCGAACCGGCGAATCGGATCGTGGTGGACCCTCAGCCCGCGTCGATCACCGACCCGAACGCCGAGTTGATTATCCCCCCCATGCCGGAGGACACGGGCGTGCCTCCGTCCGCAGGAGCTCCGGTTGAACCGACGAACGAAGCACCCCCTCCGGAAAACGAGCAGGAGATGAGCGGGCCCGACCCGCGCCAGCCTGCGCGCGTGGTGGCGGCGTGGACCCGACCCGACCTCCCCGATCCGAAAAATTCGCGTCTGGAAGTCCATGTCTGGAACGCGAACGGCGATAAGATCGAAGGTACCCCGGTGCGACTCCTCATGACGGCCGGCAGCGGCATCGCGGACGCGATCACCCGCCTGACCAACTCGGAGGGCGTGGCGGTCTTCCGCATCCTCTGGTCCGGGAAGGGCGCGCGCCGGGCCACGGCGGTCGCCGGAGTCGTCAGCATCGACACCCCCGAAGCCCCCCCATTTAGCAATCCCTGATCTCTCCCACGATCCTCCCCGGATCCTCCATTGCTACGCTGAACGCGCTGGCCGCCTCCACTTCTCAGGCGTCGGCCTCCGCGCCGTTCCCCCCGGATCCCCCCGGCACGACTCCCCCTGAACATCCCCCTGAACCTCCCCTTCTGCACGGCTCCGTAACGCATCGATTCCTATCGCATTCCGGGCCGGATGTTTGCGTATCCGGCGACCGAACCCCGAATTCCTGCCGGTGGAGCCGGGGTACACCGGTATAACACTTTTGCCACATGTCCGGGACGCGGGGAGCGGTACGGTATGATTCCGATAAGAAGAGTTCAGGCCAGACGGGTGTCTCTCCCACCGGGATCTGAGTGACCAGCGGAGATCACCGGTCGGTCCGACGCCATACCCGAGGCATACACCGGCGCTCTTCCTCCCCTTTCGATCCAACGCTTCGCACCCATACGAGAGCCCCGATGCCGTTCCGCCTACTGCCTCTTCCGGCACGCCTCTACATCCTGGCGAATATTCTGGTCAGCAGCGCCCTGTTCGGTGCGCTACTCGGCTTTGGGCGCATTCAACTCGACGTTACCCTGCTGCTTCTCGTCCTCTTCACCGTCGTCATGAACTTGCCCAAGGTCTTCCTGACGACCCAGAACGGGCGAATGACCCTGGGTTACACCACCATTTTCCTGACGATTCTCCTGCGGAACAACCTGCTCGAAGCGGCGGTGATCGGAGCGATAACGGGCATCTGCAGCACCGTTCTGACCCGGCCCCGGAAGCGGCCCGACGGCACCGCCGCCCCCCGGACCTGGTATCGCCCGGCATTGAGTGTCGCCAATCTCGTTCAGAGCGCAACCCTGTCGGCAGTGGTCTGGCTTTACTTCTGGCCCCAGAGCGGGTTGGTAGAGATCGATACGGAGACGACTCGCATCGCCATCGACGGGTTTTCGCTCCTGAAGCTCCTCATCATGACGGCGACCTACTTCATCTGGAACACCGGCGGCGTCTCTTTCGCCGTGGCCTACGCCCAGCGCACGAATCCGATTGCCATCTGGAGAGAGAATTTCCTCTGGACGTATCCGGGATTCCTGTTTGCCATCTGCGCCGCGACGGGCTGCGTATTGATGATTCACTCCGATAACGGGGTCTACGGGTTCCTGCTGCTTCCGCCGGTGTACGTGGTCTACTACTCCTACAAGCTCTACCTGGATAAGATCAACTCCGAGCTGGATCACGTTCATGATCTGAACAACCTCAACGAGCGGGTCATCAGCACCCTCGCTATGGCGATTGAGGCGAAGGACCGGTACACCCACAAGCACGTCGAGCGGGTCCGGGAGTACGCCGTTGCGATAGCGCGGGAGCTGGGCGTGACCGGACCGGAGCTGGAAGCGGTGCGGATCGGAGCCATCGTCCACGACATCGGGAAGATCGCCGTGCCGGAGATGATCCTGACCAAGCCGGCCAAGCTGACCCATGAAGAGTTCGAGCGGATGAAGAGCCACGTCAACGTTGGCGTAAAAATCCTTGAGGCGGTGAACTTTCCCTTCCCCGTCACCGATGCGGTCGCGGCGCACCACGAGCACTGGGATGGCAACGGGTACCCGAACAAGCTGCGCGGGGAAGAGATTCCCCTGGTGGGGCGCATCGTCTGTCTCGCGGACGGCTTCGACGCCCTCACCTCCGACCGGCCCTACCGGAAGCGCATGACCGACGAAGAGGCGCTGACGCTGGTACGGAGCCAGACGGGCGAGTACTACGACCCGAAAGTCGTGGATGCGCTGATCAAGGCCCTGCCGTCGCTCAAACCGATCATCGAGGAGCTGAACCGCCAGGAGTACCAATCGGAAGAGGGCTCGATCAAGCGGATGATCATCCCTCAGGAGGCGCTGGAAGAGATCGCCCATGCGTCCGAAGAGGCGGTGGCGCTCGCCGAAATCCTGCTCAAGCCGAACTCCACCCACGACCCTAAAGAGGTCACCGACCTGCTGCTGGAAAAAGTCATGCAGCTGCTCCCCTGCACCTGCGCCGCCGTCTATATCCTCGACGAGGAGACGGAGGAGATCCGGGCGGAAGCCTACGCGGGCCTCTACTCCTACCTCCTGGAAGGCCTGAGCATGAAGAGGGGGGAAGGCATTACCGGATGGGTCGTCGCCAACAGCCGGATCGCCCTGAACGAGCCTGCCGCCAACGACCTGGCCCGGCGCGTCGAGCCGGGGAAGAACCTGGAGCTGAACAGCGCCATCTCGGTGCCATTACAGGCGGCAGGCCGGTGCATCGGCGCCATCACCCTCTACCACACCGGCTATGACGTGTACGACAGCCAGCACCAGCGGCTCCTGATCCAGCTCGCGGACCACGCATCGAGCGCCCTGGACACCCTGCTGAAACTGCGGAGCAACCAGGTCATGGCGCAGACCGACAGCCTGACCGAGCTGCCGAACATGCGCTACCTCATCCAGCACCTGGAAGAGAAGATCGGCACCGGGGAACCGTTCTTCATCATGATGCTGGACCTGAACGGGTTCAAGAAGATCAACGACACCTACGGCCACCTCGAAGGCGACCGAACGCTCTGCCAGGCGGCGCAGGTGCTGCGGGAGAGCATCCGGGCCGAAGACCTGGTGGGTCGGTACGCCGGGGACGAGTTCGTCATCGTCTGCCACAGCCGTAACGTCCAAGACGCATACAAGATCATGGATCGGATCAAAGAGAAATTCTCAGGGCTTTACCTCCCCGGCGACGGCTCCATCATCCTCAGCGCCAGTATCGGGATGGCGAAGTTCCCCGTGGACGGCAGCGACTGGCGGACGCTCATCGCCGTGGCCGACCGGCGGATGTATCAGGAAAAGGTGAAATTCCACCTCTCCGAATCGGGGGAAGCGGTGCCCGGCGCCACTGCGCATCCCCCTTCCCTGCGGGATAAGATCCCTCTCTAACCCGCATGTCCAAAGCCCGCGTGAACCGAATCGCATCTCATAAAGGGCCGGCCTCCGGGTCGGCCCTTTCTCAATGACGCTCTCCCCCGCCTCTCCATGGCTCTCTCCGGTCTCTCTATCGCATACCGTACCCCCCCTCTGGAATCCTCTGCTCCTCAGCCGCCTCCGCGATAGGGGAGTGATCACGCTGTACAGGGGCTTTCTCCCGGCCCGATCCCCGGTCCCGCAGCAGCCGGTGACGTATCCCGCCGGTTCTCTGTGACAGTGGCAGCCGGCGTTTCCCGCCGGGACTTTAAACCCTTTCCATGAGGTCCCGGCGGAAACGGTTTCGTCACATCGGACCGCTCGCTGAGAGCGTTATGGAACATGAGAACAATCAGACTTATCACGCTCATTCGAGCCTCTAATTCCATCGCTCCGATTTAGTCCAATCCGTTCAAGGAGAAAACTCCATGAAAGCGCTACCTTTCTTTCTCGCGGGGGTCTCGCTCTGCAGCGCGGCCTTCGCCCAGCTGGACCCTCAGTCCCCCTGGCCCACGGCCAACCACGATCACCAGAACACCAGCCGGGCCCCGTTCATCGGCCCGCAATCGCTGAAGGTCCGCTGGGAATTCAAGGCGGGCGGCATCATGTGGGGGCCGGTGGTGGGACGGGACGGCACCCTCTACGCTCCTTCCAACGACGGGTTCCTCTACGCAATCAACCCGGACGGCTCCCAGAAATGGACATTCCCTCTGGAGAACGGGAAAGCCGCGCCGGGCCAGCATGCCGTGATCGGCAGCGACGGCACGATTTACGCAACCGGCAGCTCCCTGTTCGCCGTGACCCCGGACGGCAAGGAAAAATGGCGCTTCGCAGCGCCGGGGCTGGGCGGCTTCCAAGCCCCGACCATCGGCCCGGACGGCCTGGTGTATCAGACCTCCACCGACGGCACAGTCTACGCCCTCGACGCGCAGACGGGCGAGAAGCGCTGGTCGAAGCAGATCACCCCCGGCGTGCGGAACCAGGCTCCGATCAGCTTCACCAAAGACGGCGATCCGATCGTCAGCGTCCGCAAGGGCGGCATCCCGAACGTCTTCCGGCTGGACAAGCAGGGGAACGTCAAGTGGAGCTTCACCGGCCCGGACGAGATGCGGAGCGCGACTGTGGGCGACGACGGCACCCTCTTCGTCGCGTCGAAGGTCGGCTCCCTGTTCGCGCTGAACCCGGACACCGGCGAGGTGAAGTGGAAGCAGGACGTGCGGAACGCGGCGGAAGCCATCATGGAATTTCCGGCGCTGGGGCTCGACGGGTCGGTGCTGCAGGGGTCGGGCGAAGGCGAATTCGGGGCCTATGCGCCGGACGGCAGCACGCTCTGGAAGTTCCAGACCGATGAGAACACTACGCGGGTGGATCCGGTAACGAACGTCAAGCTGACCTCCCATATGGGAACCGCTATCGTGGACGCGACGGGAACGGCCTACGTCCCCTCTCCCGAAGCCGACCTCTGGATGATCAGCAAGGACGGCAAGTTGCTGAACCGCTTTGAGGTCCCCGCCCTCTTCACCCGGATGGCGATGGGCGCGGATGGCACGCTCTACAGCGGCTCGCTGGCCGGCTCGCTCTACGCCTTCGGGGAAGACTTCATGCTCGGCGACGGCAACGAGGACAAGAAAGTGGACGTGGCGGATGCGATCATCGCGCTTCAGTCCAGCGTGGGGATGATCCCAACGTCTCCGATGATGGTCCGGTGTCTCGACGTGGCCCAGAGCGGCGTCAGCGGCCGCCCCTTCGGGGACGGAACGGTGAACGTCAACGACGCCATCACGATCCTGAAGCAGAGCATCATGCCGCAGTCGAACTTCCCTTACATCCAGTAGAGGGACGGATCTTCCCCTAGAGGGACGGATCTTCCCCTAGAGGGACGGATCTTCCCCTAGAGGGACGGATCCTCCCCTCCGGAGAGGCCGCCGGAAATCGCATCGAAAGAGATCCCCCCGGTCCCTGTTCCAGGGAAGGCCGGGGGGATCGGGACGGGATGAGGAGATCATCCCGTCCCCTCTCTTCATCCGGTGACGGACCCCACAGGAACTCCATTCATGAGCGTATCCATGAGCATCACACGAGACAGGCAAAGGAAGACAGGCCGAACGGGCGGGTTCACCCTGCTGGAGCTTCTCGTCGTCATCGCGATCATCGCGGTGCTGGCCGCGCTGCTCTTCCCGGTGTTCGCGACGGCGCGGGAGGGTGCGCGGAGCCGGAAGTGCGTTTCCAACCTCCGGCAGATCGGCCAGGGCTTTCAACTCTACATGCAGGACTGGGACGGACGCTTCCCCGCCGCGCTGGACGTGTCGGATTACCTCTCGCCCAAGCTCTGGATGGGCGGCCATCCCGACATCCCCGAGGCGTACGAGACGATCACCGCGATGCGGAAAGAGAAGCGCCTTCTCCCGGTGGTGCTCAAGTCCCACCTGACGACCGAGAAGCTGTGGGAGTGCCCCTCGGATACGGGCGCGAACTTCCTCAACGTCTCGCGGGCTCCCACAAAGGGGACCACGGACGGCCAGAGCGCGTATGAAGCATGGAGCAGCTCGTACGCGTACCGGACGGAGCTGGGCCTGTACGACATGGACATCGCCGACCTGAAAGACTCGGTGGCCGTGAACGTGCTCTGGGACATGGCCGGGTACTGGCACACGCGGTTCCGGCGGCTCAGCCGCGATTTCGACACGCAGGACAAGGACAAGTGGGTGTATCACGTCCTGTGGGGAGACGGGCACGTCGCCCCCGCGACCGACGGAGAGCTTTACGATGCATGGGGGCTCCTCTCCTCCGACCGGAATCCGTTCAAGCCGTAGGTCGGGGGTCGGCGGGAGCGCCGACACAATCGGCGGGAATCATCGTTCATGGGCAGTGGCCACCTCAAGGCTGCTGCCCGTTTTTCATGCGGGACCGGCCCCGCCGGCTCCCCTTGGCTTCAGACGCGGTTTTTCTTGCGAGGGAAGCCGGGGTGATCCGCGCAGCTGCCGCTACATCGGAACGACCCGCGCGCCCGGGATATGTCACAGAACAGTCATAACTCTCTCGCTTGCTGCACTCTGCTCCCCTCGTCGTGTACTTCCTCTATGCTTGCGGAGCATGTCGCTCTACCGCCAGGAGCGCCAGGGAGCTTTCTACCGGGTTCCGCGCCGGATCTCCCAGATGGCCTACCGTTTCCCGGCGAATACACAAGAGGAGGTGATCTTCGGTACTTCGGGCGATCCGAAATGCCGCTCTCATTTTAGATGTTCGATCCTCTGATGAACGTAGTTCTTTAGCAACATTGAAAGGATCCACAATGATACCATCTTTCCATAAGTTAACCGGGAGAGAGGAAACGCGAGAACGACCTGCGCGCCGACTACCGATCGCTCTAGTGGCGGCGGGTCTCGCACTATTGTCCTCTCTGGGTCGAGCGACCCACGCGGCATCCCCCGCAACGATCCGTTACCAGTCCCTCCAGGAGATGCAGACGGCGGGGGCTTCGGCGGATCACGGCAAAATGGATCAGGTCCTGGCCCGAAATCTGCAACGCGCCGACACCGGCACGATGTCGAAGCCGGTGTCCGTGATCGTTCAGACCCAAGGCATCTCCACCCTGGCGGAACTCCAGTTCAAGCGCCTGGGCGGGCAGGTCTCCGACCGGTTCTCGGTCATCCAGGCGTTCGCGGGCACGATTCCCCTCCGCTCGCTGAACGCCCTCGCGCAGTTCCCCGGCGTGGCGCGTCTTTCCACCGACATGGAGGTGAAGCGGCACACCGAGTTCGCGATGCCCGCCATCGGCGCGACACTGGCCAACTCGACCGGCCTGGACGGCGCCGGCGTGACCGTGGCCGTGCTCGACTCGGGCATCAAAACCGACCGCAAGGACCTGATGGACGGGAATACTTCGGATACCCGAGTCATCAAGGGGCCAAACTTCACGACGGATACTTCCGCTGACGACCTGAACGGCCATGGGACCCATGTCGCCGGGATCATCGGCGGCAACGGCAGCAAAAGCACCGGGACCGAGTATATCCGCACCTTCAAAGGGGTGGCCCCAAGAGTCAAACTGCTGAGCGTCAAGGTTCTCGACGCGAACGGCGGCGGCACCGTCAGCGGCGCCATCAATGCGATCCAGTGGTGCATCACCAATAAAGCGACTCACAACATCCGGGTGATGAACCTCTCCCTGGGGCACCCCCCCGCCGAGAGCTACCTCACCGATCCCCTCTGCAAGGCGGTCGAAGCGGCCTGGAAAGCGGGCATCGTGGTGGTGGCGGCGGCAGGCAACCGGGGCCGCTCCGTCCCGGAGGACCCGAACAGCGCCCCGAAGTTCTTCACCATCAACTCACCGGGCAATGATCCGTACGTCATCACCGTCGGCGCGACGCGCGACATGGACACCTCGACCTTTGAGGATGACATCATGGCGAGCTTCTCGTCCAAAGGCCCGACCCGGATCGACCACATCCTCAAGCCGGACCTCGTCGCCCCCGGAAACCGGCTGATCTCCACCGAAGCGCCCAAGGCCTCGCTGATCAACCCGGCTTCGAACAACGCGGTCTACGACATCTACTACACCAGTACCGTCACCGATCCGACCAAGGTCTCCAACCACTACTACCGCCTGAGCGGGACGAGCATGGCGACGGGGATCGTGAGCGGGGCGGCGGCGCTAATGCTCCAGAAAGATCCGACCCTCACCCCCGACACCATCAAAGGCCGCCTGATGAAGACGGCCCGGAAGGGATGGAACCTCAACGCCCTCTACTCGCCCTTCTACCGGGGCGCGGGGCTGCTGAACATCACGGGGGCGCTGGCCTCCACCGATGTCGTGGCGGGGTCGGCGATCTCCCCGAAGGTGTTCCGCAATCTGGACGGCACGATCACGGCGCAGAACGTCTCCGGCGTCTGGTCGAACAGCGCGGTCTGGAGCGACTCGGCGGTCTGGAGCGACAGCGCGGTCTGGAGCGACTCGGCGGTCTGGAGCGACTCGGCGGTCTGGAGCGACAGCGCGGTCTGGAGCGACTCGGCGATCTGGGCCGACAGCGCGATCTGGGCGGACAACTCCATCCAGGGCGACTCCTCGGCGCATATCTTCGAAGGGGAGGGCTAAGATGAGAAACCCTTCTTTCTCGCAGCCGACTTCCTCTCGCGCAGAGGACCAGTTCCATTCCGGCAACACTTCAAAAGGATGTGGCGCGATGCAGACATCGTGGATCCATAAACAGTTCGGGCAGGATGCCCCCCGACGAGGGATGAAGCTACTCTCTTCCTCCCTGCTGGTCATGACGGCTCTCCTCTCGATGGGGAACGCTCATGCGGGCCGACCGGAGAGCAAGCTGGACGAGGTTCTCGCCCGACAACTCACCCATGCCGACTCCAGCGGAACGTCCAAAGTGCCGGTGATCATTCAGACCCACGGCGCGCCGACCATGGGCATGGGCCGGGAGTTCAACGGCCTGGGCGGCCAGATTCAGAAGAAGTTCTTCTCCATCCAGGGGTTCAGCGGCCTGTTTCCCAAAAAGGCCCTGGCGAACCTGGCGGGCAAGCCGTGGGTGAAGCGGGTCTCCGCCGATCTCCCCATGCTGCCTCAGGGCGATGTCGCCATGCCGACGGTGGGGGCGAATATCGCCAATGCCAGCTACGGACTCACCGGCAAGGGCGTCACCGTCGCGGTCATCGACTCCGGCGTTCAGACCCACCTCGACCTGGTGGACCCGCTGGGCAGCAACCGGATCGTGATCGGCCCGAACTTCACCACCGACGCGACCACCGACGACCTGTACGGCCACGGCACGCATGTGGCGGGCCTCGTCGGGGGCAACGGCACGAAGAGCACCGGGGCGAGCTTCAAGCGAACCTTCAAAGGCGTTGCGCCGAACGCCACCGTCCTCAGCCTGAAAGTCATCAAGGGCACTGGCGAGGGGAGCACGAGCAGCGTCATCCAGGCCATCGACTGGTGCATCCAGAACAAGCTGACCTACAACATCCGGGTGATGAACCTTTCCGTCGGCCACCCGCCTGCGGAGAGCTATACGACCGATCCGATGTGCCTTGCGGTGGAGCGGGCGTGGAAGGCGGGAATCGTGGTGGTGTGCGCGGCGGGCAACCGGGGCCGCACCGACCCCAATGACCCGAACAGCGCCCCCGCGTTCGGCACGATCAACTCTCCCGCCAACTCTCCCTACGCGATCACCGTCGGCGCGACCAAGTCCAACGGCACGGCGGACACGTCCGACGACCTGATGGCGAGCTACTCCTCCCATGGCCCGACCAAAGGCGACCGGATCGCGAAGCCGGATATCGTCGCGCCGGGCAACAAGGTCGTCGCCATCGAATCGCCCCTTTCGCTGCTGTCGGGTGTCGCCGGTCACATAGTGATGAACAGCTACTACGGCAGCGTGGCGGTGGACGCGGACTCCGGGGATTACGTCCGGCTGTCCGGGACGAGCATGGCGGCTCCCATCGTGGCCGGGGCGGCGGCGCTGCTCCTGGAGCAGAACCCGGCGCTCACCCCGGATTCGGTGAAGGGCCGCCTGATGAAGACGGCGCGCAAGAACTGGAACCCCAACGCTAAGTACTCCCCGTTCTACCGGGGGGCCGGGCTGCTCGACATCCCCGCCGCCCTGAAGAGCAACCTGACCGTGAGCGGCTACGCCGTCTCTCCCGTGATCTACCGGAACGCGGACGGCTCGATCACCTCTCAGGACATCTCCACGTCCTGGGGCACCGGCTGGACGAGCTCGGTGGTCTGGGCCGACGGCACGGTGACGAGCGACAGCGTTGTGTGGGCGGACAGCGTCGTCTGGGCCGACAGCGTCGTTTGGGCCGACAGCGTGGTCTGGTGCGACAGCGTGCTGCAGGCCGACAGCGTCATCTGGGCCGACAGCATCCTCATCAAAGGCGAGTAATCGATCCCAAAGGAGATAACGACATGCATACCGATGAAACCACATGCTCCACCGCCGTCTGGGTCGATTAAGAGCCGGAGGGACATAAAAGAAGGGCCTTCACATTAAACGCCTGAAGGCAGCGGAGGAGGGGGCCTGCCGTTTTCCCTCCTCCGTGCAGCACCGACCCATTGTAGAAAGTATTAAGTCCAGGTCTTACCCACTGTTGTTTTATATTCATTTTGAAAGGCAACTGTCGAATGCGGCACTCAACGTGGTACTATCCAACGCGAGGACGGCCTGCGCGCCGACTGACGATCGCTCTAGCGGCGGCGGGCCTCGCGTTTCTCTCCCTACAGGGCCGAGCGACCCTCCTGGCAAGCGCCTCGCCGGGCGCAGCAAAACCGGCCTCCGCCGCCCGTTCGGACGCGGCGCGGAAGCTGGACCTGTTCCTCCAGAAGAAGCTCTCCTCCCCTTCGGAAGAGAGAATCTCCCTCATCCTCCAGTCCCAGGGCGCGCCGACGGCCGCCATGGAAAAAAGTTTCACGGAGATGGGGGGGCAGATCAAGGACCGCTACCGGATCATCCCCGGATTCAGCGGTTCCATTCCCTCGAAGATTCTGGGCAAGCTCGCCGCTGAGCCGTGGGTCAAGCGGCTTTCGGCGGATGTGACGGTCCAGAAGCACGACGACCACGCGATGCCCGCCGTCGGCTCGGACATCGCGAACCGGAATTACGGCCTCACCGGCTCCGGCATCTCGGTCGCCGTCCTCGATTCCGGGATCAAGTCCCGTGCGGATCTCAACGACTCGCTCAACCTGTCCAGTCGGGTGTACGTCGGCCCCAACTACTCCTCGGACTCCTCCAGCGACGACCTGTGCGGCCACGGCACGCACGTCGCCGGGCTGATCGGGGGGAACGGGTACGCCAGCTCCGGCCTGAACTACTTCCGGACCTTCTACGGGACCGCGCCCAGGGTTCGCCTGGTCAGCGTCAAGATCCTCAATTCCAAAGGCCAGGGGAACGTCTCCAGCGCGATCAAAGCCATCGAGTGGGTCGTCACGAACAGGGACAAGCAGAAGATCCGGGTACTCAACCTCTCGTTCGGGCACGCCCCCGGCGAGAGCTACACCACGGACCCCCTCTCCCTCGCGGCGGAGAAGGCATGGAAATCGGGCATCGTCGTCGTCGTGGCGGCGGGGAACCGGGGCCGTTCCAACCCGGACGATCCGAACAGCGATCCCGCCTTTGCGACGATCAACTCGCCCGGCAACAACCCGTACGTCCTCACGGTCGGCGCGACGAACACGCGGGGCACTGCCGATCCCGCCGACGACCTGATGGCGAGCTACTCGTCCCACGGCCCGACCCGGCTGGATCATATCCTCAAGCCGGATCTCGTCGCGCCGGGCAACCAGCTGATCTCGCTGCCCTCTCCCAAGAGCACCCTCTCCACGAACTATTCGGGGAACGGCGTGCCCTGGGATCAGTACGCCTACACCGCTCCCCTGCTCTCCAGCGGGCCGGATTACTTCCGACTGAGCGGCACGAGCATGGCGACGGGGATCGTGAGCGGGGCGGCGGCGCTGATGCTCCAGAAAGACTCCTCCCTCACTCCCGACACCATCAAAGGCCGCCTGATGAAGACGGCCCGGAAAGCCTGGCATTCGGAGTACGTCTACTCCCCGTACTACCGGGGCGCGGGGCTGCTCCACATTCCGGCGGCCTTGAACTCCACAGATATCGTGAAGGGATACGCCCTCTCCCCGAAGGTGTACCGCAATGAGGACGGGACCCTCTCCGTCCAGGACACTTCAGAGATCTGGGGCGACAGCGCGGTCTGGGCGGATTCGGCGGTTTGGGCCGACTCTGCGGTCTGGGCGGACAGCGCGGTCTGGGCCGACTCTGCGGTCTGGGCGGATAGTGCCGTGTGGGCGGATTCGGCGGTGTGGGCGGACAGCTCCGTCACGGCGGACATCTCCAATACAGCGGTCAAGGGTGATTCCCTCCTGGGGTCTCTCGTGGGCGCCGTAGTCCGGACGCTGGACGGGACCCTCAACCTGCTGGGGCTGTAACGTCTCCCCCTGGAAAGGAGCGCTCGACAAACCTGAAGCGAACGTATCACTGTAGCCGGTTAGGGGATCTGATAGGAATGGAGGTTCTCGAGGTTAGGAAGGGGGTGGACCTCTCCCCCGGCCCCTCCCCGTGTCGGGGAGGGGAGCCGAATCCCTTCACGGATCGGTTTATCCTTCTTTGAACCATCCTTCTTACTTGAACCCTGCCTCTACTGGTCTGAAAAGAAAGTAGCTCTACCATCGAGAACTCCGGCTGGAATGCCGGAGTTCTCTTTTTTCGACCCTGCCTGCACATTTTAGTTCGGAATGCCGCCTGAACGTGGGAGCAGGAAACGCCCCCTCTTCTTCGGCGTTTGACTTCCGGGGCGCGCGACCCCTAGAATAAGGGGATTTTGATCATCCTACCCTCTGGAGGCGCACTATGCTCAGGTTGTCCCGTGTACTCATGTTGACCCTGTTCGTCGTCACCGTCATGCTGGGCGGCTCCGCCGTGACGTTTGCCCAGGACGACGCGGACGTGATCCCGCCCGTACGGGTGGAGACCCCGCCCGTGGAAGAGCCCCCCCGACCGCCCCGGCAGCGGTTCCGCATCGGCCCCGAAGTGGGCGTTTACTTCCCCACCAGCAGCGAGGTCCGCGACCTCTTCGGCGGGAGCTGGGTGACGTTCGGCCTGGGGTTCGGCGGGGTAGGCGGTGCGGACCCCGGCGGGCGGCTGGAACCCGACATCACGTTCATCTACAAGAACAGCGCCGACGGCCACATCTTCATGGCCCCCCTCGGCGTGGGATACCGGAAGGCGCTGAATAGAAATCCGGAGTCTAGCAGCACGCCCTACGCCGGAGCGAGCGCGAACCTCATCCTGGCCGACGTGCAGTCCCAGATCAACAACGTCGATACGAATCTGAAAGCGGTCGCCGGGGGGAGCGTGTTCGCCGGGGTGAGCTTTCGGGACCGGGCCTACGTGGAAGCGCGGTACCGGATGACGGGGCGAGTGGGCGGGTTCAACCTGTCCGGGATGCAGGTCTCCGCCGGGTTCCGTTTCTAGTCGGCTCCAGCCTTTTCCGGTCCGACCTCCTGCGTGACGGGGAGGGCCGGGTCAGTTGAGCCTATCGAGTGAAATGCAAGAGGAGGCCCTCAAAAGGGGCGTCGTCACAGGAGCGCGCGTCTTCCAGTCTTGTTCGTTTGTGAAGTTTGGGCGAGGAATGCCCATGGGCAGAGCAAAGGCAGAAGGTCCGGTCAGGGCTTAACTGATGCTACCGCTACCCTTCTCATGAGGGAAGCAAATAGCCCGAAGTCTCCTCCGGGCTGTGGAGTGTGCGGGTGAATTGAGCGGTGGAGATCAGACGGACTGTTTGGTGGGGCGGATCTGCACGAGCGCCACGTCGCACCGCTTGGGTTGGGTCAGGCAGTACAGGATGCATTCGGCGAGGTCTTCCGTCTTCAGCATCTTCATCTCCTGCTCCTCCTTCTTCTCCTGCTCCTGCGGCGACATGTTATCCGCCGTCATGTCCGTGCCGACCAGTCCCGGCTCGACGAGGGTGACGCGGATGCCGTCTTTGTTCAGCGTCTTCGCCAGGGAATCGGTGAACCCCCGAATGCCCGACTTTGTGGCGACGTAGATGTCGCTCCCCTCCCCCCGCGATTTCGCGCTGAGGGAGCCCACGTCCAGGATGTGACCGTCGCCTTTTTGCTTCATACGTTTCGCGGCTTCGTCGGCGCAGGCCATGTAGCCGGTCAGGTTCGCGCGGACGAGGTACTCGTACTCCTCGTATCCTTTTTCCGTGATGCTGCCGCCGCCTTCCGCCGCGTTGTTGATGAGGATGTCCACCCCGCCGAGCTTCTCGTCGGCGGTCTGGAAGACGCGCTTCACGTCCTCGATATTGGCCTGGTCCGCCGTGAGGCCGTAGACCTCGCCCCCGGCGGCTTTGATCTCGTTGAGCGCATCGTTCAGCTCCGGCTCGTGCCGCCCGAAGATGAGAACCTTCGCGCCCTGGGAAGCGAGCAGCAGCGCGGTCGTGCGCCCGATCCCGGTGGTGCCGCCCGTGATCACCACCGCCTTGCCGGAGACGCTCTCCGGCTGGTAGTCGTAACGGGCGGGCCGATTCTGTCCGTTCGCCATGGAACCCTCCTTGCGAGAAAAATCTCAGACGTGCCGATCAAACGTGCCGATAGGTTCGACTCGCATGGCTTTTCCCGCCCGTTGGAGGGGTTAAACAAGGCTTGGGGAGTTGGGAAATTGGGGAGTTGGGAAATTGGGGAGTTGCCCCCTCACCCCCGCGCTTCGCGCTGGCCCTCTCCCTCAAGGGGAGAGGGAATCAGAATGTACAACCTTTCAGCTTCGGACCTACTCTATCTGAGAGAGGTTGAGGGATCCGTACATGAATTCCTTTAGATCAGAATTTTTGATCTTTACTGTTCCGGTACAAGAACATTGAAGCCGAAGACTCTCTCGTCAGATTCCCTCTCCCCTTGAGGGAGAGGGCCAGCGCGAAGCGCGGGGGTGAGGGGGATTCCCCGACTCCCTAACTCCCCAACTCCCCAATTTCCGGTAGTTTCCCCAGCGCCTCCCCGACCGTGGCGGCATCCCCGACCCGCACCAGCGCATCGGCGGCGAGACCGACGGCGGTCGCGTCGGCGGCCTGCGCGGGGACCTTCACCCGCCCGTACTCGCGCTGAAGAGCGTCGAGGAACGCCGCGTTGCGGGACCACCCCCCGATCACGGCGACCTCCTGCGGCGGTTCCAGGTCCAGCACGGACGCGGTGGCCCGGATGCGGTCCCGGCACCCGGCGGCAGTGGAGGCGATGTAGGCGGAGAGAATAACATCCATGTCCGTGCCGAACCGGTCCATCAGAAGCCGGATGCCCTCCTCCTCGTCGGCGGGGAGGTCGGCCACGTCGAAGGTGGGGATCGCCTCGTCGTTCAGGCGGCGCTGAATCCGCGCCGAGACCTCCTCGAAGCCCATATTCTGCCGCTGCACGAGCGCCTTGTACGTGCGGCCCAGCATCCCGACGTTCGTGATGGCGGAGAGCGACGGCCCCGCCCCCTCGAACGCGAATCCCGCCTCGTACGCGAGCGCCGATGCCCTGATCGCCTCCACCCGGCAGGCCGTCCCGATCCACGTCCCGGTCCAGACGACCCACGGCGCGGCGGAGTACCCGGCGTTGCGGGCGGGTACGCTGTCGTGGGTGACGGGGACGACGTACGCCCCCGCCTCGGTTCGCAGCACCTCCCCTTCCCCGAAAACCCTCCACGGCGCGACCTTCGCCGCCAGCCCCGGAAGGCCGATGACCTCCCCGCAGACCTGACGCCCCTCGTTCGCGAGACCCTGATCCTGGAGCATGACGGGGTCGTGTCCGCGCCGCCCCGAGAGCCGGAGCGTCATCCAGTCGGAGAGGGGGACGACCGCCTGGGCGTCGTTCAACACGCCGGGATGCCGCTCCTCATACGCGAGGAGCTGGGCGTAGGGCTGGAACGCCGCGACGTTGGCCCCGTTGGTGCGGCGGTAGATCTCCGGAGCCGGCATCGTCGCAGTCGCCCGCTCGATGAACCCGCCGTCCATCACGCCCCGGTAGTGCTGGACCGGCGGCAGGGTGCCGGACTCCTCCGAAGGGAGAATGCAGAGGTCCGCGCCCGGCATGGCGAGGGCGATCACATCCCCTTCCCCGGCGGCGCTTCGGAGTCGGTCGAGCTCGCCGGAGAGCCAGTCCATCGGCCAGTAGATCCCCTCTTTCGGGTTCCCGATCCAGGGGATCTCCTTCTGGTCCGTCACCCGGCCCCCCTGGTGCGAGAATTCCGCCACGGTGAGGCCGGTCGTCGCCCCGAACACGCCCACGATTACCCTGCGCTGCATCCCCTTCTCCTTCGTACCCGCGTTAAACGATGTTCCTTTGACAGAATCGAATTTCATCCCCCTATTACAGCCGGATTCCGTAATTCCTCCGAAGACCCTATCGAAGAGAACGGTGGGAGTGAACTCCTCCGCTTTGTGGCCTTCGGCCCAGTGTCGGCCTTCGCCGACACTACTGAAGCCAGGCATAGAAATATGGCTCAATTCATTTCCCATTTGGTATTACCTGAATCCGAGAAGATG
This sequence comes from Armatimonadota bacterium, assembly GCA_019348365.1. Lineage (GTDB taxonomy): Bacteria > Armatimonadota > DTGP01 > DTGP01 > JAHWJO01 > JAHWJO01. The sequence goes on from JAHWJO010000011.1 coordinate 17,043, forward strand.
AGAACGGATATCCGAATGAGATATGTCCGGGCCGCGTGAGTCAAGATGTTGCAAGCGAGAGAGGCACAGTGGTTATTTGCCCGGCGAATGAATTCGTGGCAATAACGGCACGAAGTCCCCCTAGGGGGACTTCCCCCGGCTTGATCTATTGAAAAGGTTGGGCCTGAATTTGGCGCAGGCCGACTTTGCGCCCTTGTTGCCCGCGACTTGAGTCGCCGGGCAAAAAGTATCGATCCAGAAGGAAAAGAGACTCATGGCGGACCCGACGCAACCCCCCCATCACGACTGGGAAGACCCTCACCTGCTGCACCGCAACCGGGAGCCGGCCCATGCCACGCTCGTCCCGTACCCGGATGCCGAGACCGCCCGGGCCGGGGAGCGCGGGGCCTCCCCGTTGTTCCGGCTCATGAACGGCCAGTGGCAGTTCCACTACGCGCCGAACCCGGACTCCGTCCCGGACACCTTCATGTCCAGCGCATACGACGCGACCGAGTGGGACCTCCTCCCGGTGCCAGGCTGCTGGCAGATGCACGGCTACGGCGTTCCTAACTACTCGAACGTCCGCTACCCGTACCCGGTGGACCCCCCGCGCGTGCCGCAGCAGAACCCGGTGGGGTGCTACCGCCGGACCTTCGCCCTCCCGCCGGAGTGGGAGGAGAAGGAGGTCTTCCTTACTTTCGAGGGGGTCAGCTCCGCCTTCTACGTCTGGATGAACGGGCAGCTCGTGGGGTACAGCCAGGGTAGCCACATCCCCAGCGATTTCAACGTCACCCCTTACCTGCAATCCGGGCTCAACCTGATCGCGGTACAGGTGTTCCAGTGGTCGGACGGGAGCTACCTGGAGGACCAGGACTTCTGGCGGCTGAACGGGATCTTCCGGGACGTGCATCTCGCCGCCCGGCCCGCCGTCCATGTCTGCGATGTTCGCATCCGCACGCCTTTGGACGAGAATTACGAGAACGCGACGCTCGACCTCCGCGCCTTGGTCCGGAACGAATCGGGGGAACGACGTGAGGGGCTCATCGTGAGGGCAACCCTCCTCGATGCGGAAGGTCAAACGGTGCTGGACGAGGAGATCGGGGAGGCGCTGGCCCTCGACGGCGGGGGGGAAACCGCGCGGGAAGCGCAGTTTGCCATATCGAATCCGATGAAGTGGTCCGCCGAGGAACCGAACCTGTACACCCTCCTCGTCTCCCTCCTCGATTCCGGCGGCGAGACGCTGGAGGTGCAGCGGTACCACGTTGGGTTCAAGCAGGTGGAGATCCGGGACGGCGTCTTCCTCCACAACGGCGCGCCGATCAAGCTCCAGGGCGTGAACCACCACGACACCCACCCCGACCTCGGCTGGGCGATGTCGCTCGAATCGATGGTCCGCGACGTGGAGCTGATGAAACAGCACAACGTCAACTGCGTCCGCACCGCGCACTACCCGCCCGACCCGAAGTTCCTCGACCTGTGCGACCGGTATGGCCTCTACGTCATCGACGAGGCGGATCTGGAGACCCACGGGTTCGGGGAGGTCGGCCACCTCAACCAGCTCGCCGAAGACCCCGACTGGCGCGCGGCGTATGTGGACCGCGCCGCGCGCATGGTCGAGCGGGACAAGAATCACCCTTCCATTATCATGTGGTCATTGGGGAATGAAGCGGGATACGGCCCGAACCACGACGCGATGGCCGAATGGATCCGGGAACACGATCCCACCCGTCCCATCCATTACGAGCAGGCGTTTGAAGCGCCGGTGGTGGACGTGGTGAGCAACATGTACGCCTCGGTGGAGAAGGTGCGGAACGAAGGCCAGCGGACCGACGACCCCCGGCCCTACTTCCTCTGCGAGTACGCCCACGCGATGGGGAACGGCCCCGGCAGCCTCAAGGAGTACTGGGAAGCGTTCCGCTCCTCGCCCCGGAACCTCGGCGGGTGCGTGTGGGAGTGGGCCGACCACGGCATCCGGCAGGCTACCCCGGATGGGCGGGAGTTCTTCGCGTACGGCGGCGACTTCGGCGACGAGCCGAACGACGGCAACTTCTGCATCGACGGCCTCGTCTCGCCGGACCGCGTCCCCCACCCCGCGCTCATCGAGCTGAAGAAGCTTCAGGAGCCGGTCGTCGTGGAGGCGAGAGACCTCCAGAACGGCGAGGTGACGGTGCGGAACCGGTACGCCTTCTCCGACCTCTCGCATCTCTCGGTTGCGTGGAGCGTCGAGGCGGGCGGGGAGTCCCTTCAAAGCGGAACCTTGCCCCCGCTCGACACCCCCGCCGGGGGGGAGTCCACGGTGAAGATCCCCTACAGCCCTCCCCAGGGCAGACCGGGCACGGATGTCTGGCTGAACCTGAGCTTCATCCTCGCGGGGGAGACGCTCTGGGCGTCGGCGGGGCACGAGGTCGCGTGGGCGCAGTTGAAGCTGCCGGTGGAGTCTCCCGCCGTCCCGGCGCTCCCCCTCCGGGCCATGCCCTCCCTGGCAGTGCTGGAATCGGAGGAGCGGATCACGGTTGTCGGGGAGTCGTTCCGGCTCGTGTTCGACCGGCGGCAGGGGCGGATCCGCGACTGGATCTACCAGGGCGCGCCGCTGATCGAATCGGGGCCGATCTTCAACGTCTGGCGCGCCCCGACCGACAACGATGTGCATATGGCCCGCGACTGGCGCAAGGCGGGCTATAACCGCCTCCTCCACCGGGTGGACCGCGCGGAGCTCGTCTCCTCCGACGAGAAGGTGACGGTGATCGAGGCGGACCTGACGCTCTCCGCGTGGTCGCAGCGGCCCGCCTTCACGATCCGGGACCGATACACGATCTACGGCTCCGGGGATGTAGTGCTCGAAACGCAGGTCAGACCCCGGCAGGGCATTCCTAATCTCCCCCGGATCGGCCTTCAGATGACGCTGGCGGGGGGCTTCGACCGGTTCTCATGGTACGGCAACGGCCCCCACGAGAGCTACAGCGACCGCAAGGAGAGCGTGAAAGTCGGGGTCTACTCCGGCACGGTGATGGAGCAGTACCACCCCTACGTACGCCCGCAGGAGTACGGGAACAAGACGGAGGTTCGTTGGGCCGCCGTCACGAACGCGCAGGGGCTGGGGCTGCTCGCGGTGGGGCAGCCGCTCCTCAACGCGAGCGTTCACCCATTCGCGCTGGAGAACCTGACCGGGGCCGATCACACCTACGACCTGGTGAAGCACGACCCAACGTTCTTCTACCTCGATCACGCGCAGTGCGGCCTCGGAAGCCAGAGCTGCGGCCCCGGCCCCCTGCCCGACTACCTCCTCCGCCCCGAAGAGACGGCGTTCACCGTTCGGCTTCGCCCCTTCGACTCCACGAACGAGTCGCCGTCCCGGCTGGCAGCACAGGCACCGGAGAAGGTCTAGTCCATCGACGAATAGGCCACGGAGCTTCGCTACGCTCGCTTCACGGAAACCCCCGGAAACCCCGGATCAACCCCTTTGAACCACGAAGGTCACAAAGGACACAAAGAAAAGACTCTAAGCAACCACAGATAAACACGGATACACACAGATAGGAATTGCGTACTCTTTCAT
>JAHWJO010000212.1 GCA_019348365.1 Armatimonadota bacterium
CATCTGTGGTTCCCTAAAGCTTTTTTTGTGTCCTCCGTCTCCTCCGTGGTTCAAGGGGGGATCCGGAGGTTTCCGTGAAGCGGAGCGCAGCGATGCTCCGTGTACCATTCGCGTCTCCCATTCACAATAAGTCCTTGCTAAGAGCCCGCCGTCTCCCCCCGCCGCATCCGGGACCAGAGGGCGTAACCGGCGGCGGCCAGCGCCAGGCCTGCCACGATCTTCGGGATCGGGGGGCCGGCGGCCGACGGCACGAACTCTATTCCGTTCTCATCGGCGATGGCGGGTTCGCGGACGTACCGGCCCCGGGCGGGCAGGCCGATGCGGAGGAAGTCGTACGCCAGGGTTTGCAGCTGCTGCTCCATCGCCGCGCCGCGCATGGGCTGACCGTGGCCCGTCGCAATGACGGAAGGGTTCAGCGCCGCCAGCTCCACCACCGACCGCCGCGCGTTGATCCAGTTCGTCGTCATGTAGGCGGGGGGACGCCACACCTCCTGCGGCGATTGCGTCAGCGCCGAGATCGCCGATTCCTGATGGGTCGTGACCACCGCATCCCCGGCGATGAGCACCCGGTCCGACTCGCGGAACAGCGAGACGTGCCCCGGCGTATGGCCGTGGGTATGCACCGCGCGCCAGCCGGGCAGGGGGGGCACGCTCCCGTCGGCGGGCAGCGGGACCACGCGCGCGTCCAGGTTAATGGCTCGGCGCGGGTACATGAACGAAAGCCACGCCATCGCGCCGCCACCCACCGTGGGATCGGCCGGCGGGTAATCCGAGCGGCCCGTCAGGTACGGCAGCTCCATTTCGTGGGCGTAGACCGGCACGTCCCACCGCTCCGCGAGCGTCTGCACCGCGCCGACGTGGTCGAAATGGCCGTGGGTGAGCAGGATCGCGGTGGGTCGGGCGCCGGGGCCGAACCGTTCTTCCGCCGCCCGTGTGATCATGTCGGCGCAGGGGCCCACGCCGGTGTCCACCAGCACCCATCCGTGGGGAGAGCCCGGCGCGCCCACGAAATAGAGGTTCGCGATGAGCACCCGCAGACCCGCCACATCGTGCGCGACGGGCATCGCCCCATCGGCTCGCTGTCCGGGGCTTCGTTCAGTCGATTCCAATGTCATCTCTGCCATAATGATTCCCTTGAGGCGGTTCGTATGTCAGGTCTGGCGTATCCATCTTCGGTGCGGAGTGCCGGTACGCCGTCCTCGATTCATGGTTGGTGAAGCGGGCTCTTCAGGAGGGCTGCGAACCTCTCCCGGACTCCCGGCTCCGCAGTAAAAGATACCCGCTCGGGAGCGGTTTGAACCGAAGCCGGGGGCAGGATGTGTCGTCTTTTCGCGCGGCTTTCCCGTTCACTGCACGCGTCCACGCGCGTCTACGGCCCAGACTCCTTCCACCTGCCCGTCCCGGTGGACGGCGAAGGTGTCGTGGAGGTTGACGCAGGTGCAGACGTGATTGGGGATGAAATGCAGCCGGTCGCCCACCCGGTAGCGCCGCTCCGATTGCGATACATCAACGTAGCCATGCTCCTCGTTCATTATGGAGAGGACGAGCGACGGGTTTTCCACGCAGAGGCCGAACCCCTCGCCGCCGAGCGCAAGGCGGTCGTAACTGAACGTCTTGGAGCCGCCGTCGATGACGATCTGCCCCGGAATCGATGTGCTCACCACCGTCACCGCCACCGCGAGGGCGCACTCCTCCGGCGCGCACGCCTCCATCACGAGCGTGTTCCGGTCGTTGAAGACATACGTGCCATGCCGGACATGGGTGATCCCCGGCAGGCGGTGCATCTCCCACTGGTTGGGGGTGGAGCCCGCACTCACGATGGGGAAGGGGATGCCCTCGCGCTCCAGCAGGGCGTAAAGGTCCGAAAGGCGGTCGGCTTCATCGGCCAGGAGAGGGGCGCGGCCTTCGGCGGTGCCCTGAAGGTGGCCCTGGTAGGTCATGAGGCCGCGATACTCCAGCCCTTTCCGGCCCATGAGGAAGCGGCAAAGGCTCACCAGCTCCGGGCCGGGGGGCAGCCCGCAGCGTCGGGTCCCTGTGTCCACCTCGGCGAGGATGCCGACCGTCACGCCGTCCCGCTCTGCCGCCTCCGCAATTCCCGCCGCTACTTCGATGGAATCGAGGGCGACGGTGACGGTCGCGCGGCGGGCGAGAGCCGTGAGTCGCTTCAGCTTCGGCTCCCCGACGAGGGGGTAGGCGAGGAGGAGATCGGTGAAGCCCGCGTCCGCCATCAGTTCCGCTTCGCCGAGCTTGGCGCAGGTGAGCCCCGCCGCCCCTTCCGCGATCTGTCTCCGGGCGATCTCGACGGACTTGTGGGTCTTGATGTGGGGCGTCAGCGCAATCTCATGAGACCGGGCGTATTCCGCCGCCGCGCTCAGGTTCCGCTCCAGGCGGTCGAGGTCCACCAGGAGGACCGGGGTTTCAAAGTCGGCAATCTGCATTGAACTTCTGATCCTCTCTTGGATGCAGAGGTAGGAAACGGTCCTCCTCCCTCGAATGAAATCGCAAGGTCATAGAGCGATAGGGTGAACATCGATGCAAGAAAGACAAATCGGGGTGCATCTCCATCCCGTCTGGCGAGACCGAGCCGATTTTATCATCCATGCCAGAGTGCCGGACGATTCCATGCCGGAGTACTGGGAACAGCTTTGGGCGCGCCAGGTCGCCGATGATCGATTCGAGATCTGCTGTATCCCCTTCTTCCTGTATGACCTCTCGCTAGGAGATACCGTCGAGACGGAGAGTGAGGGAGAATTTCAATACAGCGTGAAGCGGGTCGTTCAGCCTTCGGGGCACTATACTTTTCGCGTCTGGTTCGGAGAATCCCGCCATGCCAATGTCCGTGAAGAAGTCCTCCGAGGAGTAGCACGGCTGGATTGCCTGTACGAATGGTCTTCCGAAAACCTGCTCGCCATTGACACTTCGGAAGCGCAGGCGCAATACATGGCGGATTTCCTGTACGGCGGTCATCAACGGGGCTTCTGGATTTATGAAACCGGGAAGATGACATGATCCTTCAAAAGGTTCTGATTCTCATGATGCTCTTGACTCTTTCCTCTCCTTACGCCGAAGCGACGACCCTCTCCATCCGGGGCTCCCAATTCCTGGTGAACGGGAAGCCGACGTTCCTCCTCGGGATGAGCTATTACGCCGGGGCGGGCGCGCCCGAAGCGTTCGTGCGGGAGGATTTCAAAGACCAGAAGCGGCGCGGCTTCGACTGGGTGCGGGTCTGGGCCACCTGGAACGCATTCGGCTCCGACGTGTCCGCCGTCGATGCGGAGGGGAGGGCGCGACAGCCCTCCCTCGACCGGCTCCTCGCGCTGGTGAAGGAGGCCGACCGGCAGGGGCTCATCGTGGACGTGTCCCTCACGCGGGGGGAGCCGGTCTTCGACCGCCCGACGATCACGACCCAGGCGGCGCACCTCCGTGCGGTGGAGACCCTCTCGCAAGCCCTGAAACCGTATAAGAACGTCTACATCGACCTGGCGAACGAGCGCAGCCTGAAGGATCAACGCTTCACCTCGTTCGCGGACCTGCGCGAATTGCGGGACCGGGTGAAACGGGTGGACCCGAACCGGCTGGTGACGGCCTCCTCCAGCCCGGATATCCCCGAAGCCGAGATGAAAGAGTATCTGATTACGGCAAACCTGGACTTTCTTTCCCCTCACCGCCCGCGCGGCAAGGAGTCCATCGCGCAAACGGAGGCGCAGACGCGCGATTACCTGCGCTGGATGAAAACGCTGGGGAAAGTCGTGCCGCTGCACTACCAGGAGCCGTTCCGGCGGGGGTTTCCGTTCCGGGGCGAGGGCGGGATCACCGCCGATGATTTCATCCGGGATGCGGTCACGGCGAAGCGGGGCGGGGCCGCCGGGTGGTGCCTCCACAACGGCGACGAGCGCCCCCCGGAGGACCACCGTCCGCGCCGCTCGTTCGACCTGCGTAAAGATGAGGGCCGCCTGTTCGAGCAGCTGGACTCCATAGAGCGGGAGGCGGCGGACCGGCTGGCGGATGCGCTGAAACGAGTGGAAGCGAGGGAGTGAAGAACGGGTCGCGGGCCTTCGGCACGCGGATCGGAACGGATCTACGCGGATTACCCCTTTTGCAACCACAGATGAACACGGATGAACACAGATAACCCCTTGAGGATTGAAGATAGAAGATCGCAGTTGAGCCGGAGGGGTTTCTATCCTCTATCCCCCATCATCAGTTTTCAGGGGTTATCTGTGTTCATCCGTGTTCATCTGTGGTTGCTTTAAGTTTTTTCTTTCAGACCGTCTCCGGGGTGGACGGCTGGATGTGCAATTGCCGTTCGGCGCAGATCTTGGTGCCCTGGCCTGCAAGGGATTGGAACTCCAGTTTATCGGTGAGCTGCTCCACGAGCCAGAGGCCCAGCCCGCCCGACTCCGTGGGGGTGGGTTCTACCGTGATGTTGGGGATAAATCCAACGCCCTCGTCGCTGACGGTGATGAGGGCGCGGTCTTCCATCAGCTCCAGCTCGACCTGATACTTGCTGCCGGGAGTCATCCGGGCGTGGCGGATCACATTGGTACAGAGTTCGCCGAGCGCCAGCTCGATGTCCTCGATGTCCCGTTCTTCGACTCGCATATGTTGGAGCGTCAGACACACCAGCTGCCGACAGAGTCGGACGTGCTGCGCTTCCGCCGGTAAATCCCAGGTCAGCCGCATTTCAATACTCCTTTAGCGCCGCATATCTGATACCCGCGCCGTCGTCACGCCTAAACGCAGCGAGAGGTCCGGCTGCCGCTCAAGTGAAAGGGTCGGTCTTTCCTCCCTCTTCCATCTTCTATCTTCAAGGGTTTCTCTGCGGCTCATCCGGGCAGGGATCTCCTGCGTCGAACCCGCCTCCCGTACGCGTCCGAACTGGAATTGAGCTTGCCGGGCGCGTTAAGATAGGAGGGTATCCCTCCTACAGTCCCCCGCCGCTTCTCTCCCTCTCGCCTGCTCTCCTGCCGTCGTTCATCCGGCGCGTTCCGTCGCGCCGGCAAGGTGTGCCATGCCGAATCCGACGACCATCAACGTGGCCTACGTCTCCGAGCTGCTGAACCGGCCCGTCTACGGGCGCGGGGGGGAGCTGATCGGCACCGTGCGCGACCTGATCGTGCGTCCGGGGCGGGAGCCGTTCCCACCCGTCACCGGCCTCGTGGTGAGGGTCTCCGCCCGCAACGCCGTCTTTGTCCCCGCCGAGATGGTCCAGACTATCACCCCGCAGCGCATCACCCTCGGCTCCTCGCGGCTGGACCTCCGCCCGTTCCAGCGCCGCGAGCGGGAGATGCTGCTGAACAAGGACGTGATGGACAAGCAGATCGTCAACATCGAGGGGCTGAAGGTCGTGCGGGTGAACGACCTCCAGCTTCAGCAGGTGGGCAACCGGTGGCGGCTGGCGGGGGTGGACATCAGCGCGGCGGCGCTCCTCGCGCGGCTGGGATTCCGCAAGCGGGTGCTGCGGCGGTCGCAGGAGGAAGCGGAGCCGGGCGAGGTCATCCCGTGGGAGAACATCGAGTTTTTCGCGAGCGAGGTCCCCGTCCCGATCCGGCTCCGGCACGAGGGGATCCGGCGGCTCCACCCGACCGACATCGCGCGGCTGCTGGAGGAGCTCTCCCCCGCGCAGGGCAGCGAGCTCGTCGCCTCCATGCCGGACGAGCTCGCCGCCGACACCCTCGAAGAGATGGACGAGGAGACCCGCCAGGAGATCCTGGAGCAGATGGACGAGGAGCGGAAAGCCGACATCATCGAGGAGATGGAGGACGACGCCGCCACCGACGTGTTGCAGGAGATGGAGCCGGAGGAGGCCGAGCGGGTTTTGGAGGAGATGGATGTCGAAGAGGCCGAGGCGGTCCGGCGGCTGCTGGACTACGGCGAGGATACCGCCGGGGGCCTGATGACCACCGAGCGGATCACCATGCCGCCCACTGCCGCGGTCGAGGAGGCGCTGACCATGCTCCGGACACACCCGGACCTTCCCCCTGGCCTCTACTACGTCTACGTCACCGATCCGGAAGATGACTCTTCCCTTTTAGGCACGGTGAGCCTCCGGAATCTGATCCTCTCCCCGCCGAACGCCGCGCTCAAATCGATCATGGAGACGCGGCTGGTCACCGCGCGCGTGGACGAGAGCGCGCTGGAGGTCGCCCGCCGGATCTCCGAATACAACCTCCTCGCCCTGCCGATCCTGGACGAGGAGGACCGCTTCCTCGGCATCGTCAGCGTGGACGACGCCATCGACCTGCTGCTGCCGGACACGGAACGGCAGCGCGACCGAATCTTCCACTGATGCCACTGCGACGGGCGACGAGGGGGACGCCGGGGGGCGCGACGGAAGGGGGGGCGCCGGAACGGGCGAGGCGGCGGCCGTTCCGCTGGCCGCGCGGTCTGGCGTGGCTGGGCATCCTCGGGCCGGGACTCATCGCCGCGAACGCCGGGAACGATGCCGGGGCTATCGCCACCTACTCCAGCGTCGGCTCCACCTACGGGTACGAGCTGATCTGGATGATGGTGCTCATCACCGTCAGCCTCATCGTGGTGCAGGAGATGTGCGCCCGCATGGGGGCCGTAACGGGCAAGGGCCTCTCCGACCTGATCCGCGAGAACTTCCCGATCCGCTGGACCGCCTTCGCGATGCTCGTCATCCTGATCTCGGCGGCGGGGACGGTCGTCTCGGAGTTCCTGGGCATCGCGGCGGCGTTGAGCCTGTTCAACGTCTCCACTTACCTCTCCGTGCCCCTCGGCGCGTTGGCGATCTGGCTGGTCGTGGTGAAGGGGAGTTACCGGCAGGTGGAGAAGATCTTTCTCTTCTTCACCGTCGCGTTCTTCGGCTACATCGTCTCGGCGTTCATGGCGGGGCCGGACTGGGAGAAGGTCGCCTACCACGCCGTCGTGCCGCAGTGGGAGCGCGACCCCCTCTTCCTCACACTCTTCGTGGCGACGGTCGGCACCACCATCGCTCCGTGGATGCCGATGGTGCTCCAGAGCACGGTGGTGGAGAAGGGGACGAACATCCGGGAGTACGCCCTGGAGAAGTGGGACGTGATCATCGGGGCGGTCTTCGCGGATACGGTGGCGATCTTCATCATCATCAGCGCGGCGGCCACGCTGTACCAGAATCCCGCCACCCGGCAGCCGATCGAGGATGCGACGGTGGCGGCGCGGGCGCTGACCCCGCTCGCCGGCCCCTGGGCAACCATCCTGTTCGCGGTGGGGATGTTCGGCGCGTCGATGCTGGCGGCGCATATGCTGCCGCTCTCCACGGCCTTTTCCATCTGCGAGGCGTTCGGGTGGGAGAGCGGGGTGAGCAATCGGTGGAACGAAGCGCCGTACTTCTACGGGCTGTTCACGGGGCTGGTCGCGTTCGGGGCGCTGGTGGTGCTCGTCGTGCCGCCGCTGCTGCCGGGCGTGCCGCTGTTCGAGATGCTGGTCTGGGTGCAGGCGCTGAACGGCCTGCTGCTGCCCATTCTCCTCATCTTCATCATGCTGCTGGTGAACGATCGTGAGATCATGGGGGAGCACACCAATAAGCCGGGTTATAACGCGGTGGCGTGGGTGACGGTCGTGTCGGTGAGCCTGCTGGCGATCGTGTATCTGGGGATGCTCTTCTTCGGGCCGGACTGAGGCGCCGGCGTTAAGCCGGGCCGTGGATGGAT
>JAHWJO010000213.1 GCA_019348365.1 Armatimonadota bacterium
TCAGTAGAACGTCGGACTCTCACTCCTGGTGGACCAGAAATTGGGGAGCACCTCACTCAGGCACGGTCAGATCCCTCGCTAACGCTCGGGATGATATGAGAGTGCCGCACGGGATGACATGCGAGTGCCGCTCGGGATGACAAGGAGCGTAAGTACTCGGGATGGCTGGAGCGAACTCATCGGGAGGACAAATACCTGACTTCCTGCGTAAGTCCTGCTATTTTGAAGAGGAAGGCTTATGGAGACGACAACGAGCGCAGAGAAATTCACTGATCAGGAGATGGACCGCCTGTCCGAGGAGTTGAACCGGGACGGCATCTGCGTCCTCCGGGGGCTGCTCGCCCCGGCGAAGATCGACGCGTGGGCGGACGCCTTCGACCGGCTGTACCAGGAACGTCAGAACCGTCCGGGCGGACTGGCCCCCCGCGAGGAATCCCGCTATTACCTCACGATTCCGTGGGTTCCTCCCTTCGTGGATACGGAGATCTTTGCGAACCCGGTGGTGCTGGGGGTGCTGAACCGTGTCTTCGCGCAGGAGTACGTGATGGTTCAGCTCGGGGCGGACGTTCCGGTGAAGGGGTCGGATTACCAGGAGATCCACCGGGATTACCGTCCGCTCTTCTGGGACCATGTGATCACGCCGCTCTACGCGCTTGCGGTGAACTTCCCGCTGGTGGACGTGACGGAGGAGAACGGACCCCTGGAGATGGCGCGCGGGACCCACCGCCTCACCCGCGAGGATGCGCTGCGGAAGGTGGAATCGGGCGAGATCCCGATGGAGTCGTTCACGATGGCGAAGGGGGACGTGTCGATCCGCACCCCGCTCGCGCTGCACCGGGGCACGCCGAACCGGTCGGACCGGCCCCGCCCCATGGTGGTGATGGGGTACGTGATGCACTGGCTCCACACGCCGCAGGTGGACGTGAAGGTCCGGCGGGAGGATTACGAAAGGTTCCCGGAGCCGGTGCAGCAGCTGCTCCGGTGCGAGGTGGTGGACGAACTGGCGCAGGACCGGGCCGAGACGTACGTCAACTTCAAATTCTGATCCGAGGGCGATTCAGAAGTCGGTTTCACGCTCCCCCTGCGCCAGCACCCACTCGACGAACCGCTGCATCCGCTCGTGGTGGGAGCCTTTCCAGTAGAGCCGGTCGCACTCGGGGCAGCGGGAGAACGCGTCGTAGTAGAGGCGGGTCTTCGGCTCCAGCCGGTCGAGGACGGCTTCCTTCTCCACCCGCTCCAGCGCCCCGTTGCAGTGGAGGCACCGCCGGAACGGAGCGAGGGAGTCGAACAGGGCGAACCGGCGCAGCACCTCCACGACCTGCCGCTTCGGGTCCGAGTTTCGCACGTAATAGGCGTGAACGACCGGCCCGCGCTTTAGCAGCCCGCGATCTTTCGTGAGGAGTATCCGCGCCTCGTCGTGCGAGATTCGAGCGAGCGTCTCGTCGTGGAAGTCGTTCCGGTAGCGCGCATCGAACCCGAGCAGGCGCAGGTACTCCGCTAACTGCCCGAGGTGGATGTCCAGCACGAATCGGGGTTCTTCCAAAGGCGGGGGCCGTACCCGCGTGATCGCGGCGACATCGATGCGGCGGAAGCGGGGATACGCGCTCACGCGGTCGCCGTCGTGCAGGAGGGTGGAGAAGTCCGCCGATACCCCGTTCACGAGGAGAAGGTCCACCTCGGGGTGGGGCACCCCGGCGGCCTCGATCCGGTCCTTGACGGAGGGGTGGCCGGTGAACGGGAGGACGAAGCTCTTCCCCCGCCGCTCCGGCGGCAGGAAGTCGTTCAGCTCGGCGTAAAACCGGAAGGTGGCTCGATTCATGAGCGGGCGCTGGGCATCGGGCGTCAGGTGTAATTCTTTGGAGGGCCGCACCAGGTTTCCTCCCCGGCGGCGGGAGGAGGCGGCAGGTCAGGATCCCAGCGCATGATACGCCGCGCCGTACGCGCCCGCCCACTCTCCGAGCCGGGCCGGGACCACCTGCACCCGCGAGCCGGTGGGCCGCCACTCCCACTCATTGAGGAAGGCGTGCAGCGGCGCGAAGAGGGCATCGCCCGCCCCGGCAGCGATGCCCCCGCCGAGGATCGCCACTTCGGGATCGAGGACGTTGATGAGTCCCGTCATCCCGGCGGCGAGGGCCTTGACCGACCGCAGCCAGACCTCCGAAGCGAAGGAGTCCCCCGCGCGGTACGCTTCGACCAAGGCTTCCGTGGAGGGGAAGCGCCCGCCGGAGCGTTTCCCGACGGTGTGATCCCCGATGGCGTCTTCGAGGCTGCCGGGAGTACCGGTGATGTCTTTCTCGCCGTCGGGATCGAGGCTCGTGTGGCCGAGGTGCCCGCCCCGCCCGATGTGGCCCCGGAGAAGCCGCCCGTCCACGAGCGCGCCGCCGCCCACGCCCGTGCCGAGGGTGAGGAGCATCACGTTTTGCGACCCCGCCGCCGCGCCCTTCCAGGCTTCGCCGAGCAGCGCGGCGTTCGCGTCGTTGAGGACGGGGACGACGTGGCCGAGGTTCAGGAATTCCGTCCAGTCGAGCCCCTGCACGAAATCGAGGCGGCCCTGCATCCAGGCGATGTACCGCCCCGAAGGGTGCGCGAACCCCGGGGCGGCCAGCCCCACGCCCATCGGCGGCGCGCCCTCTCCGGCCTCGAAATCAGCGAGAATCCGGCGGATGTTCTCCTCCCAGGACCCTTTGCTCTCTTCCGTGCGGGCGGTGGCTTGCCGACGCAGATCGCCCTCCGGCGTCACCGCGACGGCCTTGATGTTCGTCCCCCCTACATCTATCCCGATGGCGTAGGTCAAACCGGCTCCCCGTTGATTCTCACTGGCGAATCGAACAACAGCGGTATGCCGCGTTCATAAGCTTCCAGTAGCGGCTTGCCGAATATGCAGAGGGTCTGTTCCCAGGGGTGACCGAAAAGACCCAGTTTCATATCCGGTGATAGAAAAATGTAATAGTCTCCGTTCGGCAGTACGGGCACCCACCAATTGTCAGGATCGCTCACGTCGAAACGGAGATGAGGGTTGAACCGGTAGCATGTGTGCTGCCAGTCCAGCGCATACAATCGTTCCCTTCGGGGCAAACATCGGCGGAACGCCTCAAGGGTCCGGAGGTTTAAATCACTCTCCAAGACATCGTATTCGGCTTCATCTCCCGCATAAATTCTTGAGATGGAATAGGTAATGGACGGCTTGGGTTCACTGATACCCGGCCAATGTTGTTCCTGCACGCTGGAATGAAACCGAAATTTATGTTCGAAGCGATCCCAAACTTTGTCGTATTCGGACGAGATCAATTCTTGCCAGAGTGCCATGGACCTCTTTCGGGAGTATGGGAGTAAGACACACCACATAACTCAGCCAATGATCTCCTCCACAGGGATAGCTTGTTGCAGCAACACAGGTGAAAGCGTGTCACCCCGCCGCGCTTCACGATAGTCCTGATATGCGCCGCTTTCCGGGTGGGAGTAGACGCGGATGTCTCCGGCTTGCAGATCCACGATCCAGACCTCCGGGATTCCGGCGCGGGCGTACATCGGCAGCTTCAGGTCGCGGTCGATCCCCAGGGAGGTATCCGCCACTTCTATGATCAGAAAGATGTCGGCGGGGGTGGGATGACTTTGAGCATAATAGTCTTCGCGGAATCGCAGGAGAGCGATATCCGGTTCCGGTTCTGAATAGATATCAAGGTGAATCGGATCCTGGACACTCACGATCACTGAGTCGCCGAGCTCTCTATGAAAGCGCGCGCTCAGGCGCTTTACACATGAGGCATGAAGCTTGCCTATCGGGCTCATTCTGATAATCTCTCCCTCGATCAACTCCACCCGGTCATCTTCCGTCAGGATGCCCGATTCCGCCATCCGGTAATAATCCTCGACGGTGAACAGCTTGCGCTCGTATTGAACGGCCATGTCACACTCCTTCTGTGAATCTCCGATCTCCTTCCAATTATACCCTGTGCAGCGGCTTCAGTTCAGGGTTTCCATCCCGCTGCTTGACTTGCTCTCGCTTCTACGCGGGGATAACGAACGGGTTGCGGTCCTCCGGTTCATTGGGCGATGAATCCGCGTCGATCCGGGGGTTTCCGTGTAGCGAGCGCAGCGAAGCTCCGCGTCCCATTCGCCCCACTTTTGGCGAAGCACCGCGACCCATCTCCTCTGCCCTCATGTCCCCGGCGCGGAGCCTTTCGGGAGCCGCCGCACTTCGCCCGGAACCTTCGGCTCCCCATCGGTCGCGCTGGCGATGGCGGCGAAGCAGAGGGCGAGGCTCTTCAGGTTGTCCCGCGCGGAGTTCATCGGCTCCCGCCCCTCCTCGATGGCGCAGAGCAGCTCGCCCATGGTGCCGTGGAAGCCGTCGGGGAACCAGCTTCCTTCCAGCTCCGGCTGCGCCGCGCCCTGTTCCGTATACAGCGTGAGCGTCTGCTCCCCCAGGTTCGGGCCGAGGCTGCGGACCGTCCCCGCCGTGCCCGCGACGTAGGTGTGATCCAGAGACCCGTACTTCACCGTCGCGTCGAAGACGAGGGAGGCCTGCCCCCCCTCGAACTCCACGATGGCCTCGGCGAGCATGGGGGGGCGGATCGCCTGGTTCACGGCGCGGGTTTTCAACGCGTGGACTCGCGTCGCCTTCCGCTCTCCCAGTAGTGTGCTCACGAAGTCGAACCAGTGGATGGAGAAGTCGTAAAGAATCACGTCCTCGATCTGCTCGAAGGGCGTACCGGCGACCCAGGTGTGGTCCCAGTGGACCCCGACGTGAGCGGAGATGAGATCCCCCAGTACCCCGGCCCGAACGGCCTCGCGGGCGTAGCTGAAGTGAGGCGCCCACCGTCCGTTCTGGTTCACTGCGAGCTTCACGCCCTGCGCGTCGGCGAGGGCCGCCAACCGCTCCCCCAGATCCAGGTCGATCACGAACGGCTTCTGGCTGAGGACGTGCTTCTTCGCGTTCAGGGCGGCTTCGATGACGGGGGCGCGCTCCGGCGGGTGCGTGGCGATGTCCACCACCTCGATGTCGTCGCGCTCCAGCACCTTTCGGAAATCAGTGTAAACGTCCGCGTCGGGGTAGAATTCCTGCTGCCGCTTGCGGGCGTTCGCCTCCACCAGGTCGCACAGCGCGACGACGCTGTAGCCCGCCTTTTTGTAGGCCGTGAGGTGGGTGTGGGTGATGCCGCCGCAACCGATCAGGCCGATTTTTGGGCGGTAGGTTTGGGGATCGCGGGGGCAGTAGGGGAGATCCGGCGCGGATCGGGCGGTTCCGGCGGAAGTGCCGGTGAGGCTGTAGTCGGCTTCGGGCATGGGTGATCCTTTCGCGAATGGGACACGGAGCTTCGCTGCGCTTGCTTCACGGAAACCCCAGGAAAACCCGGATTATCTTCTGGGAGTGACGGTCTTTCTCCGAATGTCCGGTCGGGAACCGAAGTTAAAGAGCAGGCCGACTTCAATGCCGGTCCCACGCAGGTAGTTCAGGAGTTGAGCGGAATGCTCATCTCTCAATACTTCCGTCGCTTTTAGTTCCACGACGATGCGCTCCTCTACCAGGAGATCCGCGAAATACTCCCCGACCGGATATTCATGATAGAACACGGTGATCGGCGCTTGTTGATGCACCTTCAAGCCCCGTTCCCGAAGCTCGATGGCCATGGCGTTCTCATACACCTTTTCCAGAAAGCCGTGACCCAGGGCATTATAGACGGAGTAGAACGCCTGAATGATGGCCTCGGTCAGATCCGAATATTTCATCCTGAGTTCTCACAATCACCGGGGGTATCCGGGGTTTCCTGGGGTTTCCGTGAAGCGAGCGCAGCGAAGCTCCGTGTCCCATTCAACCCAGAAGAGCCACCGTCCTTTTTTCCCTCGCGCTTGTCACCGCGCTGTCCACGATCTGCTGCCCGATGCGGCACAACGCCGGGTCCAGCGGCCCGATGACGGGCTCCCCCGTCTCCAGGCAGTGAAGGAAGTGCTCGATGGGATTGCGATGGGGGGCGGGCAGCTCGTCCACCGGCACGTCCCGGCTTTCGGGATACGCTTCGGTCTGCACGCGGATCCGGTCTTCGTAGTCGTAGGAGGAGATCGTCCCCTTTGCGCCCACGATGACGAACCCGCATTTGGGCTGCGGCTGATGGGTCCAGGGATCGGTGAAGGTGCCCCAGCGAGTCTCATACCGAGAGAGGTGGCCGTCAGCATAACGGGCGACGGTGATGCTGTGCTCGTCCACCTCCAGGCCGGGGGGCGCATCCACCGTGCAGGTGACCTCCACCGGGGCCCTGCCGCCGTTGAACCAGGTCCCCAGCGTCACGCCGTAGCCGAGGTAATCGAGCAGGGAGCCGCCCCCGGCTTCCCTTTGATACCACCAGCTCCACGACTTCTCTCGCGCGGCCTCCTCCGCAGAAATCTCGACCTTGTCGGCGACGTGGCGGAGCGGCCCCCGGTTGCCGTCGTAATAGTGGACCTCGATCACGTCGCCGATGGCGCCTTCGTCGATGATGCGCTTACTGGTGCGGTGGGGCGGATACCACGCGAGCGGCCAGTTGATGACCATCCGCTTTCCGGACTCTTCCACCGCGCGGATCATCCGGTCCGCATCGGCGAGGGATGCGGCGAACGGCTTCTCGACGAGGAGGTGAACCCCGTACGGCGCGACTTCCTCGACGTATAGCGCGTGTTTCCCGGTGGCGGGGCAGAGGACCGCCACATCGGGCCGGGTCTCTTCGAGGCAACGACGGAAATCGGTGTAGATCCGGTCGGAGGGGAGGTGGAAGTTCTTCGCGGCGGATTCCATTCGGGTGGAGTCCTCGTCCGCAATCCCGGCGATCTCCGCGTTCGGGTGCTCGTGAACGAGGCGCAGGAGATCGCCCATGTGCATATGATCGAAGTTGATCCCGACGATCTTCCAGGTCTTAGAATGCATGGCGGCGTCCTTTTCGTGTGGGTGTGTGGGTGGATGTATGGGTGGTGATTTACCGCCGGAGACGTGGAGTCCTCTTCCCCGTCAGGAAGGGGGGCGGCAGAGAAGGAGAGGTTAACGTTCCGATAAAGCAAGGATTGAGGAGCCGGTTTGCGTCAGAATCATGCGACACCGATACTCCAATCTCCCGATGAAAGGGCTTTCGATGACCCCTCCACCCTCCGATCCCCAACCGGCGGGTTCGCTCCGGCGCGACCTGGGCCTCCTCGACGCGGTCTTCGTGGGCCTGGGCGCGATCATCGGGGCGGGGCTGTTCGTCGTGACGGGGGTGGCGGCGGGAGTGGCGGGACCTTCGTTCCTCATCGGCCTCCTGCTGGCGGGCATCGCCGCGACGTGCAACGCCCTCAGCTCGGCCCAGCTCGCTGCCACCTACCCGCAGTCCGGCGGCACGTACGAGTACGGCTACCGGGTACTGCACCCGTGGGCGGGGTTCGCGGCGGGGTGGATGTTCCTCGCGAGCAAGCTGGCCGCCGGGGGGAGCGTTGCGCTGGGGTTCGGGAACTACGCCACGCAATTGCTTCCGGGCGTGTCCCCGCGCGGGGCGGCGGTCGGGGCGGCGATCCTGCTGGTCCTCGGCAATTATTTCGGGATCCGGAAGGCGGGACGGCTCAATCTCGCCATCGTCGCCGTCACGCTCGTCGCGCTCGGGTATTTCATCGTAGCCGGACTCCCCGCCTTTGATCCGG
>JAHWJO010000672.1 GCA_019348365.1 Armatimonadota bacterium
AAGCCGAAGGTATCGCCACCCATCTCGAAATGCGGTTTCGGCTGGAAATCGAATTTCCGGGGCTCCCCTGCCGTGCGGACGACCTCGTTCGCCTCTTCCTCCGGCCCGACGGGGACGCTCTCGTGCGGAAGGTTGGGGATCCGGAGCGCGACCGCGTTCAACTCGTCGTCCACCCCGGCGACCTGCGCGTCGAGCGTCCGAATCCGCTCGCGCACTTCCGCCATCTCCGCCATGAGGGAGGAGGCATCCTGGCCGGACTTCTTCAGCGCCCCGATCTGCTTCGAGGTGGCGTTCAGGGTCGCCTTCAGCGATTCGGTTTCGGTGAGCAGGCTCCGGCGCGACTCGTCCAGACGCAGGAATTCGTCCACGGTCTCCGCCGCATCCTTTTTGGCCAGGCCCTCGCGGACCCGGTCCGGGTACGCCCGGATGGTTCGGGGATCCAGCATGGCGGTGAGGTCACTCCTTTCGATGAGTGGAGGGGGTCGGTTATAGGAAATGTTACGTGGGAGGATGCGCGGTGTCAAGGAAAGTTTTAGGATCCCCAGGGTTATCAGGATCGCCCCTTACCGGTCGTCCCCGATGCTCAGGGTGAAGATCCCGACTCTTTCATCGCGTCCTCGGTGAGGTACCGGTAGCGGAATCGCCCGTTGGGAGCCGAATCCCCGTCGGTGTAGGCGGCCAGAATGTCGCCGGACAACCCGGGACTGTCGATCCACTTGAAATCGAGGCGCAACGGATCTCTCAGGCTCAGGGGTTTCCGTGGCAGGGCCAGCTCCATCTCCCGGCCCTTCGTGCGGACCTGCACCTTTGCAACGGGCTCCCAGTTCCATCCCCCTCGGTTGCGCTCCAGTGTGCCTTCCCCGTCCGTCACGCCGGTACGGTTCACGATAAAATCGTATCCCTCCCAGCCCGTTGCGGAGTCGCCATCCGTATTCAGAAGGAGCATCATCCACCCGTTCGCTTCCGGCGGGGTGATCGGCTCGCGCGTTTGAGCATAAAAGTAGAGGAACTCCTCATCGCGTGCCGCCTTGAGCAGGATGAAGTCGTTGCGCCCCGTCTCGTTGCGATAGCGTCCCTCGCGCCCCCAGCCGCGATGGCTTCGTCGCGCCGTGTCCCCCCGGTCGTCGCGGTACTCCGGGCGGACCCCGCGCCAGTCCCGAAAATCGCCGTCGATCCGGATCGTTCGAGACGGTCCCGCCGGCTCCGGTTTCCGGACCCCTTTGAAGCGGCGGATGAACGCCGCCATCTGGTAGTAGTAGCTGTCGGCGTGCCCGCCTTTCACCGGCTCGATGTCCCGGCTGTACTCATGGTTGAATTGATCGACGAAATTGACCGGGCCCGTTCCCGCAAACGGGGCTTCCCGGGGAAACCGCATGGCGATCCATTCATTCCAGCCGGTGATGAAGACGAAGTCAGGATCGACCTCCTGCGCGCGCTCCGCCTGCTCCGCGAAATTCCGCCCGGTGTAGTCCTGCCCGGAAGGGGGAGGTTGTCTGTCGTCGTGGAAGCTCCGCCCGTGGGCGCGAGGGTTGCTCAACACCCCCAGCTTGCCCTCTACGGCATTTTGCGCCACGCTCACCGTCATCTGCTCGGGGACTCCCGGCGTGGAGTAATAGACGTGCTGCGGATAGACTTCCATCCAGGCCCACTCGTTGGGACCGCTCGGGCCACGGAAGTAATCCGGGTTGGGCTTGCGGAAGGTGAAGAAGTTCAGGATCTTCCCGGTGTCCTCGTCGGCGTAACGGACGGACAGGGTGCGGTCTCCCGGCGCGGGTTTCCCATCGGCATACGCCTGCCCGTGCGGATACGAATCATCGGTGTGGCTCCACCAGCCGAGAATGCCTTCCGGCTCCGACAGCTCCAGATAATAGGTTCCCGGCGGGAGCGGCGCGTCGAGATTCAGGAAGACCCAGGCGTTATCCGTCACGTCATTCACCCGATGGGTTTTGATCCGCTTCCCCTCCGGCCCGTCCTGATAAAGGGTGAGCCTGACCGAAGCCCCTTTCGTATTCCAGGTGGGAAGCTTCCCGCTGACGGTGATGAAGGGCCGGTCCGCTCGAAACGTCTGTCCCAGCGTCCGCCCCGCGCTCAGGGGAGCCGGAATGTTCTGCGCGGCGTTGAGGTCGTTCCGCCGGAGCAGGGACGGGTCGGCGAGGATCAACGGCTT
>JAHWJO010000214.1 GCA_019348365.1 Armatimonadota bacterium
TGGGCAGGTACAGCACGAAGATGCAGGGGCTCGTCATCCCCCCCGTCGTGTAGATCAGGAAGGAAGCGAGCGCCGCATCCGCCGCGACCGTGAGATCCCGCGAGAGTAACGCCGGAAAGCGAGACACCACGGGCACGAGTGTCAACCCGCTGTAGAGGGCGAATCCGAGCCACAACATCACCAGGGATCGCTCCCATGGCTCGCGCGGGTAGCTATAAAAAATGATCGCCAGCGACAGCATTCGGATCACGACGATCCAGCGCTGGACATGGGGGAGGTCTAAAACCATCCGGTTCTCACATCTGTAAACAATAAAAAATAAAACTTGAGATTGAATTCGGAGCGTTCGCTTTCCTCGCGACCAAAGAGCGTCTTGCCAGCAAATGTCCGCGCAGCACCCCAGAGTCGACCCGCTTACGCTTCGGCCAGATACTGTACGAGCACGTCCAGTTGCTCTTCGGAAAGATAGCCCAATTCCTCGCATATCGCACCCAGGGTGGTAGGGAATAGAGAGGATATTCCCCCGCTTTCCTGTAATCCCGTCGCAGAGAACGGCGAAGTCTTTCCCTCGTTATCTTCCAAAGAAGCAGCGGAAACGGGTTCGGGGGAGTACATACCGGCTTCTCCACGGCTGAGGGTGCGATCTGAAAGCGATATCGAGCGCAGGCCTGACCCTCTCCGGAAAACAATTTCCGTACGCATTCCCGGCGCTCAAGAGGTTATTCCATGAAGGTCCCGCCGTATCTCTCGACCGTGAAAAAATGCCGGCCGGGAGTCGTTCGATCCCGATCCTGCTTCATTGGGGTCTCCCATCGTCGGGAGGTCGTAAACGGGTCATAATAAGACGGGCTGATCCTCCCGGTCATCGTCTGCCGCCCGAGCATGTCCCCTCCAAAGGAGTCACAGGTGTCGCTTTCTCCCCCGAATCCCACGGTATTGCAGCCGCTCGCGTTCCTCCCCCTGCCCCTCGGTGCGGTCCGGCCCCATGGCTGGCTCCGCGACCAGCTCCGCGTCCAGGCGGACGGGCTCACCGGCCATATCGAGGAGTTCTGGCCGGACCTCGGCCCCCGGAACATGTGGCTCGGCGGCGATCTCGAAGGATGGGAGCGCGGCCCCTACTATCTCGACGGCCTTGTGCCCCTCGCGTACCTGCTCGACGACGAGCGCCTGAAGCGCATGGCGCAGCGATGGATCGAGGCGATCTTCCGGCAGCAACGGGAGGACGGCTGGATCGGCCCTGTTCAGGCCCCGAACCGCCAGCCGTACGACGTGTGGCCCGTCATGATCGTGTTGAAAGTCCTCACCCAGTACGCGGAAGCGACGGGCGACCCCCGCGCCGAAGCCGCGATCATGGGGTTCTGCCGCTGGCTCCGGGAGAACCTGGACGAACACCCTCTCTTCCAGTGGGGGCATTTTCGCTGGGCTGACCTCGTCCTCAGCATCGACTGGCTCCATCGTCGAACGGGGGAGGAATGGCTCCTCGAAGTCGCGCAGAAAGTCCGTGACCAGGGGTACGACTGGACCGGTCACTTCACCCGTTTCGCCTACCCGCAGAAGGTGGGCAGGGATGACCTCAACCTGAAGACGCACGTCGTCAACAACGCCATGGCCGTCAAAACGCCGGGGGTCTGGTGGCGGTATTCCGCTTCGGATGAGGACCGCCGGGCGGTCTACGCCGCGATGGAGAACCTCGACCGATACCACGGACAGGCGACGGGCATCTTCACCGGCGATGAGCATTACGCGGGCAAGGAACCGACGCAGGGCACCGAGCTCTGCGCGGTGGTGGAGTACATGTTCTCGCTGGAGCACCTGATCTCGATCCTGGGCGACCCGGCGTTCGGCGACCGGCTGGAGCGGATCGCCTACAACGCGCTGCCCGCCACCCTCACCCCCGATATGTGGGCGCACCAGTACGACCAGCAGGCGAACCAGGTCCTCTGCACCGTCGCCCCGCGCGACTGGACGAACAACGACGACACCTCCAACATCTTCGGGCTGGAGCCGAACTTCGGGTGCTGCACCGCGAATATGCACCAGGGCTGGCCGAAGCTCACCGCGCACCTCTGGATGGCGACCCCGGACGGGGGTCTGGCGGCGGTCTCCTACGGGCCGAGCGAAGTCACCGCCCAGGTGGCGGGCGGGCCAGCGGTCACGATCCGGGAGGAGACCGAATACCCCTTCCGCGAGTCGATCCGTTTCACCGTGGAGTCGGAGGGCCCGGTCCGGTTCCCGCTCGTGCTGCGTATCCCCGCCTGGGCGGAGGGAGCCCGCCTCACCGTGGCAGGGGGAACCGAGGCCGTGACGCCGGGAGGATTTCACCGGATCGAGCGGGAGTGGCAGCCAGGCGATAGGGTAGATCTGACGCTCCCGATGGAGGTCCGGACCGAGACGCGGGAGCATGGCGCGGTCTCGGTGCTGCGAGGTCCGCTCGTCTTCGCCCTGCGGGTGGGAGAGGAGTGGAAGCAGGTCGGCGGCGAACTCCCTCATGCCGACTGGGAGATCACCCCGACGACCCCCTGGAACTACGGCCTCCTCCTCGATCCCGAACGCCCGGCGGACTCCCTCCAGACGGCAGAAGGCCCGGTCACGGCGGTCCCTTACGATACGGCGCATCCCCCGGTGCGCCTCCGCGTGAAAGGCCGGCGCATTCCCGGTTGGGAGATGGTGAAGAATTCCGCCGGTCCGGTCCCGGAGAACCCGTCCACGGACGAGAGGGTGGAAGAGGTGGAGCTGATCCCTTACGGCAGCACCCAGCTCCGCGTGACGGAGATCCCAATTCTACCCGGAGAAGCATAAAGCGGGGAAGGAGCTAAGGGAACAAATCCGCCGCAGATGGCGTCGGTAAGGTGGGTGCTTGCTCGATCTGAAGCGCCCCTCTGTCAGCCGGGTCCTCACTCAGTAAAAGGGGAGAAAATGATGAGACGCTCCTCCGGATTCACCCTCATCGAATTGCTGGTCGTGATCGCCATTGTTGCAATTCTGACGGCGCTGCTGTTCCCGGCCCTCGCCAAGGCGCGCGAGAAGGGGCGGCAGGCGGCATGTACGAGCAATCTCCGGCAGATCGGGGCGGCCTGGGAGATGTACCGGTCCCACTGGGACGATAAGAACCCATTAATCACCTGGTCCATTTGGGAATCGCAAGGCAGCAGTGGCAACGCCGTCGCCAGGTGGTACTGGCGTAATTTGATTTCACCTTATATTCATGGAGGTCGATCCCGGCGGCAGGATGGCATCTGGGCCTGTCCCTCCGTCCCTGATCCCGGGGGGACCTTCCAGGGAAGATATCTGCTCAATGACTTTCTCGTTGACAATGATGAATCTGTTCCTTTTTATAATCGGTATGAGATAGGCTCTAACCTAACCGCGACCTACATGGCTCTCGTGGAATCACTCCCTGAACCTTCAGAAACTTTGCTGCTCATAGATATGAGGTTTGCTCCGATAAATAGCGATTCTTTCAATAAGATAGCTTTCGTTTACGTTCCTAATGCGCCCCTCCGTAGCACCTCATATGGTGGGCTGATGACCCACACCGGGAAGCGCAGCAATTTCCTCTTCTACGACGGCCATGTAGCATCTCTGAGGGCCGTCAAGACCGTCTTCCCCGTGGATCTCTGGGAGTGGGAGACCGCCAAACGCCATCGCCCCTATACTCAAGCCGACGTGGAGGCGTTCGTACAGTGGCTGCCACCGGAATACCGATAAGCGGAGCTTCCCCCGGATACCCTCCGGGACGGTTCTCGGATATACTGTTCTCAGATGTCCGGAACCGAACCCGCCGGAGGCGCTCTTGCGAACCTTGACCCTGTTCCTGCCTTTGCTGATGCTCCCTCTCCCTTCTCCTGCCCACGCTGGGAACCCCGACCGCTGGAAGGCCCCGATGCCGGACCTGCCGGACCTCTCCGTCCGGTTCATTGAGCGGCTGCCCCGCTACCCCGGCACGAAGGTCGCCTATCGGCCCATCGACGAGCCGGGCGGCAACAAGGGAGACGGCCTCCCCGCCCGCGTAACGAACCCGAAAGAACAGAAATGGCCCCGACCCGGCCAATCCGTCACCTTCGTCGCCCATGTGAAGAACGCCGGGTCCATCCCTACACCCCGCTTCGACTGGCGCTGGGTCCTCGACGGAAAGGACATGCCCGGCGAGAAGGGCGGCGGCTGGGACTCCCCCCTCGCGCCGGGCGAGGAACGGACCTACACCCTTGCATGGCCGTGGAAGAGGGGGCGGCACCACGTCGCCTTCGAGGTGAACCGGGATCGTAAATTTGAGGAGATCACTCACAAGAACAACGCCGTCGTGGACCCGACCGACGCGCTTGCGTTCCACTTCTTCGTCCAGCCGAAAGTGTACGACTGGTTCAAGACGGTCAAAAACGGCCTCGATTCCTATACCTGGGACGACTGGGCGCAGTTCCAGGTGCGGGAGATGAACCGCGAGTTCCGGGACGAGATTCACCCCGCCACCCCCGACGGCATCACCCTCCGCGTCCGCCTCGACCGGGTCGTGATCCTGCCCGACGATTACAAGGACCCCGGCGGCACCCACGCCCCGGAGGACAACGTGACCGGCGGCTCCGACGGCGTCTGGGGCTTCACGAACGACCTGCTGAAGAAGAACACCGAAGGTCGGAACTTCTACGAGGCGAACCCGCAGTGGCTTCTCGGACCGGAGTGGCCCCTCCATCACGAGCTGGGGCACCAACTGGGGCAGCCGGACTATTACCTCCTCCCCGTCACGAAAGAGCGCAACGAAGCCCAGCCCGGAGTCCCCTACTCCCCACCCGGATGGTTCCGGGACCAGATGATGTTCTCCGGCAACCATGCCCACGACCGCAACATCGGCAAGGGCGAGGGGACGTGGGACTCCGGCTATCGCTTCTGGGGGGAGCACGCCGCTCGCGCCTTCAATCGCGACGCCACGACCCGGCGCGGGTTCTTCGGGACCTTCCTCGCGGACGTGCCGGAGATCAACCGCTTCGTCTTCCTCGACGAGAAGAACGAGCCAATCCGAAACGCCGAAGTCGCGCTTCACGCCGCGATCTCCCGCGAGTACGGCAATCCCCGGTTCGATGCGAAACCGGACTTCACGGGGAGGACGGATACGGACGGCGCGTGGACCCTTCCCCGCTCGCCCTGGCGGGTGGTACTCAACTGGACCTCGAACGGCGCGGTGCAGTTCGTCCTCCGAACGCCGGACGGACAGAGGCGGGTGGGTTTCCTCAACATCACCGATTTCAACCTGGCGTACTGGCGCGGCCATACCGAAGAGGCCGAGTATTTTTTGCCCACAGCACCGGCGCCGGAATCTCAGAAGCCGTCTCCCTGAAAAAAGCAATTCGCTTGCCCGATGCATCTGAATCCGCTACAATAATAGCGAACATATGTTCCAACCTCTGAACTCTTCTCTTTATCCTCTAAATCTGGGATCGGAGATAACCGAACATGTGTACGCGAACCCCAAAAAACTTTCCATGCACCGTCAACCTGCTCCTCGCTCTCCGCCTATCGTATCTTCGTGCAGAAAGGAGAGGGTGTACAAGAATCTCACCCGTTTTAAAAGAGTCCCTATCCGCCGGCGTTGTTCGTGACTCTCGTTGGTGAGACACGAAATACCGAAATATCGGGCGTGATAAATCTCTTCCCCACTCCGTCTATATAGATACCCGCAGCTTTTCTATGGAATCCGTCCCGTCGATCTATATAGAGTGACATCGGATGCGCTCCGAAGGGGCAGCCCCCGAACCTTTCGAGGATCGTCAGCGTTACATGCTCGGGGGGACGGGACGGAGCCGAAGCCCCACCGTTAGATCCCGGCTTTACGAACGTATAGACAGTGACGAGGCGGCAAACGCCTCTCGCCCACGATCTCCGGAGTCGTTGTCGGAGAAGAAAAGGAACTCTCATGCGCGCCGTCCGAGACCTTCTGCAAGCCGTTCGTTGCGCCGATACCCGGCGGGCCGAAGAGTTGCTGCGGGTCCACCCGAATCTGATAGGGACCGAGGGGCTCCTGCATCTGGCCGTCGCCGCCCCGCGCTCGCTCGGCGCGATCTGCGCCGCCTCCGCCTCCGCGCTCATGGCGAACCGTCGCGCGATGGTGAAGCTCCTCCTCGCGCATGGAGCGGACGTGAACGCGACCGATATCCATGGGGAAACCCCGCTCTTCCGGGCGGTCTCCCAGGGACATGATGAGATGGTGGAGCTGCTTCTGGAGCGCGGCGCGAACCCCAATGTCCCCAGCCGCAGCGGCGAGACTCCCCTGCACCGCGCCGCGCAGAAGCGACGACTCGCCCTCCTCCCGATCCTGCTCTCCCAGGGAGCCGTGATGGAGGTGAAGGACCATCGCGGACTGACTCCGCTGCAGGTGGCGCACGACGACGATACCGAAACCGTCACCGACATCTTCAGCCGCTACGAGGCCGCCCAGCGCTTGATCGACTCGTTCGCGGCGGACGCCTCCGGGTCCCGCGATCTCTACTCCTCCGAGATGCGGAGCGCCGTCCGCTTCCTCCCAACCCTGGTCACGACCGGCGCGTTCGCTCTCTAACCCTCCGCGTTTGCGGAGATTAAGGGAACATCCGTTTCCGCAAGAGCAAATTCGAGCAGAGCCGTCGAAAAATGAAAAAGGGGAATTCCGGCCCTCCTCGAATGGAGCGGGTATGAAACTCGCCGTCTCCAGTTACTCCTTTCACCGGTTCGGGCAGGGGCCGGAGGGTGACGCCCGGCCCTCCTTCTTCGAGATGGTGGACGCCTGCGCCCGTCTCGGTATCGACGGATTGGAACTGCTGGGCGTCCACTTCAAGAGCGCGGAACCCGGCTTCCTCCACGCGCTGAAGCAGCACGCTTTCCGGCGCGGCGTCGCCCTCATCGCCGTCTCCGCCCACCACAACTTCGTCACCCCGGACCCCGGCAAGCGCCGGGAGGAGATCGACAAGGTCTGCCGCTGGGTGGACGTAGCCCATGAGATCGGGGCGCCGGCGGTGCGAGTCTTCGGGGGCCGCTGGGCCACGCGCCCGAACTTCGCGGAGTTCATGTCCGCGCGCGGCGAGGAACCTCCCCTGGAGGGCTACACCGAAGCCGAAGGGTACGCCTGGAACGCCGAAGCATTACGGATCGCGGCATACTACGCGGGGCGAAAAGGCGTGACGCTGGCGCTTGAGAACCACTGGGGCTTCACCGGGACCGCCGATGGCGTGCTCCGCATCCTCGACCGGGTGGATTCGCCCTGGCTGCGGGTCGTGCTGGACACCGGGAACTTCAACTTCTCTCCCGATCCGTACGGCGAGATGGAACGCCTCGCCCCGCACGCGCTCATGGTCCACGCGAAGACGTACATCGGCGGCGGAATCTACTACACCGCCGACCTCGATTACGGGCGGATCGCGGGGATCCTGAAGGACGCGGGATTCCAGGGCTACGTCTCCCTCGAATTCGAGGGCAAAGCCCACCCCGACCGGGCGATCCCGAAGAGCATAGAGATGCTGGGACAGGCGATGAAAGGATAAGGGCTGCCGCCGGAGAAAGATCGTTTATCTTTCTCGTACTGCCTGACGCCCCACGATCGCAGGCAAAAGCTGAGGCGACAAGCGAAGGCCGCGACGCCACAGCGCGCGGGACAGTC
>JAHWJO010000215.1 GCA_019348365.1 Armatimonadota bacterium
TCCCGCAGCAGATCGCGGACGCGCTCAATATCCCCAACGATACCGTCGGGAGCGCGACGTTCACCTTCGGCGGCACCGAGTACACCGTCATCGGCATCTACGACAAGGACAAGTTCAAGGAGGTGAGGGACCTCGATAACGAACCCCTCTCCCCGGTGGACTTCATCCAGATGAACCGCATGAACCAGGCCGGACGGGGCGGCGGCGAATCGGCCCAGGAAGGCTTCCAGGAGTACATCCACCTGGAGCCGGACTCCATGATCATCATCCCGTTCAGCACGGTCATGAACATGGGCGGGCAGGTCCGTTCGGTCGCGATCAACTTCGTCACGCCGGAGCAGGTCACTTCCACGCTGGAGAACCTGATGCCCCGCCTGGGCCTCAACCTCTACGGCGGCCAGGGCAAGCAGGCCTACCGGTTCTCCACCATCGGCAGCACGGCGGCGAAGGGCGGCGGGGACGTGTTCATCCCGATCATCATCGCCTCGTTGATCGTGTTGAACACGATGCTCGGCTCAGTCTTCGAGCGGGTGAAGGAGATCCACATCTTCAGCTCCATCGGCCTCGCGCCGAACCATATCGCGACGCTGTTCATCGGCGAGGCGCTGGTCTACGCGATCCTGGGAGCGGTGTCGGGCTACCTGGTCGGCCAGATCGTGGCGAAGATGGTGCAGTACTTCCCGCAGCTCTCGGGCCTGTACCTCAACTTCTCGTCGATGTCGGCGGTGCTGACGACGCTCGTCGTGGTCGGCGTGGTGATGCTCTCCACGCTCTACCCGGCGCGGAAAGCGTCCGAGGTGGCGACCCCCGCCATCGAGCGGAGCTGGCGCGTGCCCGACCCGGTGGGCGACACCTGGAAGATCGACATGCCCTTCTCGGTGACGGGCGTTCAGGCGTCCGGCCTCAACGGCTTCCTCTCCGAATGGTTCGAAGCCTACGAGGAGTACAGTATCGGCGACTTCGTCACCCAGGACGTTCGTACTTCGGAATCCGAGTACGAATTCGGCAAGGGGTACCAGATCGCTCTGAAGACGTGGCTGGCTCCCTTCGACCTCGGGGTGAGCCAGATGGTGCTGCTGGAGACCGTGCCGACGAGCATGGAGGACGTGTACGAGCTGAAGCTCACTCTCCACCGCGAATCGGGCGACGTGTCGAACTGGAAACGGATCAACCGCCGGTTCCTGAACACCATGCGGAAGCAGTTCCTCATCTGGCGGACCCTCCGCGCCGAAGAGCGCGAGCGGTATTTCGCCGAAGAAGAAGAGGAAGCCGCCACCGTCACGGCGTAGTTAATAGGGATCGGAGATCGGGGATCGGGGATCGGCGGGGTTTCGGGTGGACAGAGAGAATCTGTTGAGCCGAAACCCTACCGATCCCTGACCCCCGGCCCCTGATCCCTATCTTTTTCAGGAGGAAGCATCGTTGGCGGATACACGCGACGAACCACGCGACGAACCATCAGGCCTTCATGATGGAACAGGCATAGAAGAGACGCACGACGTTGCATCGGAGACCCCCGAGGACGCGCGTGCGCTCTCCGAAATGACGGCGGGAGAAGGCCAGGCCGTCCAGTTTGAAGAGGGATTCACCGGCCGCACGATCATGGGCGCGCTCTTCGTCACCTTCGTCATGCTGCCGGGCGGCCTGTATCTGGCGCTGGTAGCCGGGCAGGGCCTCGGCGCCGCCGCCGAATGGGTGACGATCATCCTCTTCTCGGAGATCGCCCGGCGGTCGTTCGTGCCGCTCAAGCGCCAGGAGATCTACCTGATCTTCCTTATGGCATCGAGTCTGACGGCGGTCGGCGGGCACGGCCTGGCCGGCGGCCCGTTCGGGCAGAAGATCTGGGACGCCTACTTCGTCAGCTCATCGGCGGCCAAGGCGTTCGGTCTGGCGGGAGACGTGCCGACATGGGTGGTGCCGCAGGAGACCTCTCCAGGCATCCAGAACCGGACCTTCTTCCATCCCGACTGGCGCCTGCCGATCTTCCTGCTGGTCACCTATAACCTGCTCGGCCTCCTCAACTCGTTCGGGCTGGGCTACCTCCTCTTCCGCGTCACTTCCGACGTGGAGCGGCTCCCCTTCCCCATGGCTCCCGTCGCCGCCGGCGGCGCGACGGCCCTGGCGGAAGCGGGATCCAAAGAAGAGTCGTGGCGGTGGCGAGTCTTCTCCATCGGCGCGATGGTGGGGATCATCTTCGGGTTCTTCTACCTGTTCATCCCCGTCTTCACCGGCGTCGTGCTCCTCGCGCCGATCCAGCTCATCCCCATCCCGTTCCTCGACCTCGTGCAGAACACCGAAACGTTCCTGCCGGGCGCGGCCATCGGGATCGACTTGAACCTCGGCGCGGTCCTCTCCGGGTTCGTCATTCCGTATCCGGTGGTGGTCGGCAACTTCGTGGCGACGGTGCTCTCGCAGTTCTTCGCCGCGCCGGTCCTCCAGCGGGCGGGTTACTTCCCCGACTGGCACCCCGGCATGACGAGCATCTACACCCAGACGGTGACGGGCCTCAACTTCTGGATGAGCCTGGGCATCGGCACGAGCCTCGCCATCGGCATCATCGGCCTGGGATCGGTCTTCTCCGGCGTGATGCAGGCCCGTCGGCAGAACGCGGGACGGGAGCGCGAGGCGCGGCGGCGCGGCCTTGGCGAGCCCCCGCCCGGACGCGGAGACATCCCGGTCTGGGTGGCGGCGGCGATGTGGTTCGTTACCACCATCTGCTTCGTCGGGATCACTCACTGGCTGGTGCCGGGCTTCCCGCTCTGGATCGTCATTCTATTCGCGTTCGTCTACAGCCCGCTTATCTCCTACGTTTCGGCACGGCTGATCGGCCTGACGGGGCGCGGGATCGGCATCCCCTACATCAAAGAGGCCGTAGTCATCACGAGCGGCTATCGGGGGCTGGACATCTGGTTCGCCGACATCGGGATGCGGGACTATAGCGGAGTTGCCCAAAATTTCCGCGAGGTGGAGCTGACCGGGACGAAGTTTACCAGTTACCTCAAGATGCAGGTCTTCCTGGTGCCGCTGATCCTGGTTTCCAGCTTCATGTTCTGGGGCTTCTTCTGGCACACGAACGTGATCCCGTCGGCGCAGTTCCCTTACGCGCAGCAGTACTGGCCGCGCGAGTCGACGACTCAGGCGATCTGGATGACGGCGAACCAGGGCGCGGAAAGCCCGTTCCTGAAGGCGATCAAGCCGCAAGTGATCTACGCGGGGGGGGCGCTGGCGTTCTTCACCTATGGCGCTACGGTGATGTTCAAGATACCCGTGCTCTACTACTACGGGTTCATCGGCGGGATCGGCGGGATGCCGCATGGCGCGTTCCCGCAGGTGTTCGGGGCGCTCCTCAGCCGGTACTACTTCTCCAAGCGGCTGGGCGTGGAGAACTGGATGAAGTACACCCCCGTGCTGCTCGCCGGATTTTACTGCGGCATGGGCCTGATCGGGATGGCGGGGATCGCCCTCGCGCTCATCGTGAAGGTGACGAACTTCCTGCCGTTCTAGGCCATAGTGCGCCCTCACCCCCGGCCCCTCTCCCATAATCATAATTGGGAGAGGGGTGACTATTACGGTCATGAATTCCTTCGGAGGGAGGTTCTGCATGGATCTAAACAGATCTATTTGGAACAGTACCGAAGGGAATTCATTACGGATGTGATCCACCCCCTCAGAGTCATGCATCCCGATCCCCTCTCCCAGAATTGGGAGAGGGCCAGCGCGAAGCGCGGGGGTGAGGGCGACTTCCCGACTCACGACTCAAAGTCGGCTCCCGTGAAAGTGTAGAGACATCTGATTGGCAGTATCCTCACAAAGCTCCTCGAAAACGGCTTCCAAAAGTGAGTCGGGCATGGGACTGGGCTGGCAGGGCCTCTCCATCCCGTTGCCCGAAGACTGGAACCTCGCGGCGTTCAGCGGCGACTGGGGTTCCGGCTACGTGCGCGCGGAAGGTCCCGGCGATTCCGCCCTGGAGTTGAAGTGGAAGCACGAGAAGTCCAGCCCCAGCCTGAAAGGGCTGCTGAAAAGTTACCTCAAGCAGCTTCACAAGGCCGCCGGCCGGAAGAAGAGCGAGGTGTCGCTGAAGGAAAAGCCGAAGGCGCTCCCCTCCGTGCCGCAGGGTTCCGGCGTGTCGCAGACGTTCAGCTGGCAGTCGGGCGGAGTCTACGGCATCGGGGCCGTCTGGCACTGCCTGGAGTGCCGCCGGATCGTGCTGGTGCAGGTGACGGCTTTGAGCGAGATGACGGCGAACGCCCTCGCGCGGCGGATCATCCCGAAGATCGGCGATCATCCCGAAGGCGATCTCTGCCGATGGAGCGTCTACGATTTCGATTTCACCGTGCCCAAAGAGTTCCGGCTGGAGAAGCAGAGCCTCCGGTCCGGGCACCTGAGCATGGAGTTCCGGCACAAGGGGCGGACGGTCGTTCTGGAGCGATACGGCCCCGCGAACGTCCTCCTCAAGCGGGACCGCCTGAGCGATTGGGCCACGGCGGTGAAACCGATCTTCGACCGCCTGAAGCCGTACAAATACAAAAAGGAGACGGTGGAGGGGGAGCCGGGGCATGACGCCGTGCGGCTCTCGGGCCGCCGGAAAGCGGTGAAGGACCTGCTCCGACGGGCGGGGCTGTGGATGATTCGCATGCAGCCGCCGGACGCCCTCCGAGCCCGCGTGTGGAACTGCGAGCCGTCCAACCGCATCGTCATGGTGATGGTCGAAGCGCGGCCCCGCGACGTGGAGGCGCTGACCGATCGGATCGCTGCCGGGGTCCGGTGCCATACCGGGGAGCCGGAACGAGATTCCGCCGCCTCTTAACTTGTGAACCTGACCGGATTCCTCCGCACCGAAGTTGACCCGGTGCTCTCTTTCATCTATGGATTTACTCAAACGCTTTAAAAAGCCGGCGCAGAAGGCGCCCTCCAAAACCGAGGTGCTGCGCGCCCGTCCCCTGCGGAACCCGGCGGTGACATGGGACCGGGACAAGCAGGGGGACATGGTGATCCACGTCCCGCTTCAGCAGAGGAAGTGGGCGGCCCGGTTCGGGCGGCTGCTGCCCTCTTCGGATACCCGCCACATCCTGCTGGACGACATCGGCGCGGACGTGTGGCAGATGTGTGACGGGGAGACGACCATCGACGCGATCCGCCGCCAGATCACCGCGAAGTACAAGATGAATCCGAAGGAGGCGGAAGCCTCGCTGCTGGCGCATCTCCAGCAGCTCGCGAAACGCAAGCTCATCGTGGCGCTGGCGGAAAGAGCGGAACAGAAGGAAGAGACGGAGGAGAGCGAAACGGCATCTCCTCCCCCGACCCCGTCGCACGCGCGAGGGTCCTCCTCCCGGCGCAGGAAGAAGCGATGAGGTGACGCATCATCGGAGGGATGAAAAAGGAGGAGAAGCCTTACCTCGCGAATACTGCATCGGTGGGCGCGAGCAAAGCTCCTCCAGCGCCCGTGTTCGATCTATGAGGTGAAAATCCGTGCAGCAAACCTATCAAAATAAATCGTTTACCGGCCAGGAACGAATCCTGGAGCTTCCTTTAAAAAAGGCGTTCAGCATCGCCTTGCAGAGCATCCGGGTGCGCTTCTGGCGCTCGATGGTCACGGCGGCGGGCATCCTGCTCGGCATCGCGTTCCTGGCGACGATCCTCATCCGTGCCAGGATGGATGCGGCGGGGATCGCACAGGGACTGCTCCCCAAACCCGATCCCGAAGCGATGGCCGCCGCCACCTCGCGGAATACCTGGCTCGTCGCCATGTCCCTGATCGTCGTCACGGTCGGGATCGCCAACTCGATGCTGATGAGCGTGACCGAGCGGTTCAAGGAGATCGGGACGATGAAATGCCTCGGTGCTCTCGATGCGTTCGTCCGGCGGCTCTTCATGCTGGAAGCGGGATTCCTGGGGGTCATCGCATCCTCACTCGGCTGGCTGGTCGGCACCCTGATCATGGTGATCGCCGGGGGGTTCAGCAAGGGGTGGCCGGTCGTCGGGGCGGTCGGCATTATGGGCTACCTGGAGACATTCGTCTGGTGCGTGGTGATCGGGACCGTGCTGACTCTCGCGGCGACCTTCTTCCCCGCGCAGAAGGCGGCCTCGATGCCCCCGGTCATGGCGCTTCGGAGCGAGATCTGATCTCGGCTCCCCGAGGCTCCTTCTTCTGATAATCTGAACTTTCGTACGAGGGATCAAGGAAGCAAAATCTATGGCGACATCGAGCGAATACATCGTCCGCACCAAAGACCTGGTGAAGATCTACACCATGGGCTCCACCGAGCTCCGGGCCCTGAACGGGGTATCCGTTGACATCAAGCGCGGCGAGTACCTCTCCCTGATGGGGCCTTCTGGATCGGGGAAATCCACCCTCTTCAACGCCATCGGGGGATTGGACAAGCCGGATGAGGGGTCGGTCTTCATCAACGAAGTGGACATCGCGCAGCTGGACGCGGCGGAACTGGCTTACCTCCGCTGCCGCCAGATCGGCTACATCTTCCAGACGTTCAACCTGATCCCGGTCATGACGGCGCTGGAGAACGTGACCCTGCCGATGATCTTCGCCGGGGTCCCCTCCGACGAGGGGGTCGAGCGGGGGATGAAGCTGCTGGACACCGTGGGCCTGGGCCATCGGTACCACCACAAGCCGACGGAGCTTTCCGGCGGACAGCAGCAGCGCGTCGCCATCGCCCGTTCCCTGGCGAACGATCCGGCCATCATCCTCGCCGACGAGCCGACGGGAAACCTCGACCAGCGGACGGGGACCGAGATCATTGACCTGCTGCGAAAGATGAACGAGGATCACGGCGTGACGATCATCTCCGCGACCCATGACCCGAAGATGCTCAGCGTCTCCGACCGGGTCGTCCACATCCGGGACGGCATCGTCGAGCGGATCGACCTCCGGGAGGATCTGGACATCACCATCGGCGGCATCGAGGAACATCATTAAGGAGAAGCCGGTAGTCGGGAATCGGTAATCAGAAGACGGTTGTACTCTCACTTAACCCATCAAAAAAGCGGATTCCCCAAGGAAGTCCGCTTTTTTGATGCGATATTTTGAAAGGCGTGTCGATTGTCGGGACGGCATTAAAAACACTCACCCTTATCTTTCCCGATGCCAGCCTTCTGACGAGATTAGACAGGGTACAACCTGTTTTTCTACCGGCTTCTGATTACCGACTCCCGACTACGCCTCAGTATTTCACCAGCGACGGGTCCACCTCATCGGCCCAGGCGAGGATGCCCCCGGCGAGGTTCTTCACGTCCTTGAACCCGGCATCCTGAAGGAGCTTCGTCGCGCGTGCGCTCCGGGCGCCGCTCTTGCAGTGGATCACCATCGGGCGGTCCTTGTCCAGTTCCCCGAGGCGGTCCGGCAGCTCCGAGAGTGGGATGAGCGTCGTCCCTTCGATCCGCGCGATCTCATACTCCTCCGGGTTCCGCACGTCCAGCACGAACGGCGCGTTGCCGTTCCCCTCGTCGAGCATGGCCTTCAGCTCTTTCGGGGTGATCTCCGCGATCTCGTGCTCTCCCTCATGGACGGTCGCCGGGGTGATGCCGCAGAAGATCTCGTAGTCGATCAACTCGTTGATCGTGCGATTTTCGCCGCAGATCGGGCAGCCGGGGTCTTTGCG
>JAHWJO010000216.1 GCA_019348365.1 Armatimonadota bacterium
GCGCCGAAGGGAGTGGAGGAGCGGGAGGGAGCGCGTCGGCTGACCCGTCCGGCCCGGGGACACGTCCGGCTGGAGGGGGTCACCTTCGGCTACGACCCCGACCGCCCCGTCCTCCACGACCTCTTCCTCGAAGCTCGCCCCGGAGAAACCGTCGCGCTGGTCGGCCCCACCGGAGCGGGAAAGAGCACACTCGTGTCGCTGGTGCCCCGGTTCTACGACCCGCAGCGGGGCCGGATCCTCCTCGACGGCGAAGACGTGCGGGACCTGACGCTAAAGAGCCTGCGGGAGCAGGTGAGCCTGGTCTTGCAGGAGCCGTTTCTGCTGCCGCTGTCGGTGGCGGAGAACATCGCGTATGGACGGCCGGAGGCGAGCCGGGAGGAGGTGGAGGCGGCGGCGCGGGCGGCAAACGCGGAGGCGTTCATCTTAGAGTTGCCGGAGGGGTATGAGACGGTGATCGGGGAGCGGGGGGCGACCTTGTCGGGGGGGCAGCGGCAGCGGATCTCGATAGCGCGGGCGTTGCTGAAGGACGCGCCGGTGCTGATATTGGATGAGCCGACGAGTGCGCTGGACGCGCAGACGGAGGGGCTGCTGTGGGAGGCGCTGGAGCGGTTGATGGAGGGGCGGACGACGTTCATCATCGCGCACCGGCTGTCGAGCGTGCGACGGGCGGATCGGATCGCGGTGCTGGAGGGAGGGAGGCGAGTGGAGGAGGGGACGCACGAGGAGCTGCTGCGGGCGGGGGGATTGTATCACCGGCTCTACACCCTCCAGTTCGCCCCCCTGGAATCTCCCGAACCCGCTGAACCCGAACCCGCTGAACCCGAGGGCGCTGCCGAACCCGTGGGCGCTGCCGAATCAGATGACTCTGACGCTCCGGAACCAGGGAAGCCTGTCGCTGTGAACGCAGGCTTAACGTAAATTTATCATGAACCGATCAAAGGATTCTCCATGCGTTTAGCCCTTGCATCCCAGGAGTACCCCCCGGAAACCGCGCACGGCGGGATCGGCACGCAGACATACTTGAAGGCGCACGGCCTGGCGGCGCTGGGCCATGAGGTGATCGTCCTCTCTCACAGCACGGAGGATCGGAAGCAGGAGATGTGGACCGACTCCGTACGCGTCGTGCGCATCCCCGGATTCGACGATCGACTCCTGTATCAAACGGAGCCGGTACGATGGCTCACCTACAGTGCGCTCGTCGCTGCCGAATTGACGGAGCTGCATCGGCAAACGCCTCTGGACCTGATCGATTTTCCGGAATGGGCATCAGAGGGATATGTCCATCTGCTGAACCGGGAGGAATGGAATCGAATCCCGACGGTGATTCACCTGCACGGCCCACTCGTGATGTTCGCCCGCCGGCTCGGCTGGCCGGAGCTGGATTCGGAGCTGTACCGTACCGGAACGATGATGGAAGGCACTTGCCTCCGCCTGGCGGATGCGGTCTTCTCCTCCAGCCGGTGCTCAGCGGAGTGGTGCGCCGATGCCTATGGATTGGACGCAAGCCGCATCCCGGTGATGCACACCGGGGTGGATACGAATCATTTCCATCCCCTGGATCTCCCGAAAGAAGATCGCCCGACCCTTGCGTTCGTCGGCAAGATCGCCCGTAACAAAGGTGTGGACCTGCTGCTGGAGGTCGCGTTGCTGCTCGCAAAGGAGTGGCCGGACCTCCAGCTCCGGCTGATGGGGCGAGGAGATGAACGACTGATAGCCGAGATGCAGATCCGGGCCGCCGCATGCGGCTCTCCCGATCTGCTCCGCTGGGTGGGGTTCGTAGACCGGGAGGATCTGCCGGCGGAGTTGTCACGGGCGCACGTCTTTGCCGCCCCGTCGCTTTACGAAGGCGGTCCCGGTTTCGTCTATCTGGAGGCGATGGCGTGCGGCTTGCCGGTCGTGGCGTGTTCCGGCTCCGGCGCATCGGAAGTAGTGAAGCACGGGGAGAACGGGCTGCTGGCACCGCCGGGAGATCTCCATGCACTGGTTCAGGTCTTGAGGCAGTTACTCCATGAGCCGGAAGCGCGCGAACAGATGGGGCAACGCGCCCGTGACTATGCGGTGCGGGAGGCGAACAGCGCGCTCTGCCTGCGTAAAATAGAGGCCTTTTACGAGAGTGTGGCAGCCACGGGCCGGTGAGATGAATGAATTCTTTGAATGAAGAGACACAACGATATATTGGAGTCCGGACCCGTGTGCTTACCGGCTTTGGCGATCCGGCGTGCAGCCCGGAACGATGGGATCGGTTGATTCGGCAGGGGGATACGAACGCCGTTAATATGACATGGCTCATGCAGCGCGCGTGGTGGGAAGATTACGGGCGCGGGCAGCTCCTGCTCATCCTTGCGGAGCGAGACGGGGAGGCCGTGGCTCTGGCGCCCCTGTTCGCCGACGGCGGTATGGTCTATAATCTGTGTCCGGAGGATCACCTGGATTTCGTGGGGAGTATCGACGATCCGCGTGTTTTGGAGTCGATTCTCGTGACGGCGAGGGAACAGGTGCGGGATTTCATCGGGTTTCGCTTTTACTTCGTTCCGGATGCCTCGCGAACGGGCCGGAGGCTGGCCGATCTGGCTCCCCAACTCGGAATGGCATGCTATGAGGAAGGCAGCCTACCATCACCTTACATGCCTGTTCGCTCCCATCCGGATCAGGCGTTGGCCGCAACGCGTAAAAAGAGTCTGGTGCGACATGAAAAATATTTCCTCAGGGAAGGGGTGTTGAGCGTCCTGCACCTTCGGGACGGCGAGGAGATCCTTCCGCACCTTCCAGCCTTTTTCGAACAGCATAAAGCCCGCCGGGAAGCGACCGACCATCCGAGCATCTTCTGTGAACCGGTCCATCGACAACATTACGAGCGCATGACTCGGGATATGGCGCAGACCGGCTGGCTCCGGTTTACCCGGCTGGACTGGAACGGAGCTCCCGTCGCGTTTCATTGGGGGCTCTGTTATCAGGGCCGGTATCTCTGGGGGGTTCCGTCTTTCGACGTTCGCCTCTCCCCTCACTCGCCCGGAGAGGTCCTTTTGAGACAAGCGCTCCTCGACGCAATAGAAGAAGATGTGGAGATCTTCGACTTCGGCATCGGGGACGAGTCATACAAGTATCGTTTCGCCACCCACAACACTCAATTGCAGGATTGGGGGCTCTATCCAGTCGATTCTCTGGCCGGTTCGGAAGAGAGGGAGAGATGAATCGAGTCCTGGTTATCAGCCCACATCCGGACGATGAGGCGATCGGATGTGGAGGAACCCTGCGCAAGCATGTTGTGGAGGGGGATCAGGTGCAGGTGATCTTCCTTACTTCCGGAGAGAAGGGGGGACATGGCTGCCCGCCCGAGGAGACGCGCCGGATCCGGGAGCGGGAATCGGAGGCGGCGGCGCAGGTGCTTCAAATCGACGGCATTGAGTTCTGGCGCGAGCCGGACGGCGCCGTTCAGGCGCGATCCTCCGTGGTCCGGCGATTGGTCGACAAGCTGGAAACTTGGCGGCCCTCGGTCCTCTATGTTCCCCACCCCCTGGAGAAGCATCCGGATCACCGTGCGGCGGTCCGGATGGTGAGGCAGGCGGTCTCCAATTCTGCGGGGAAAGGGAGCCGCCCGGAAGTCTGGATGTATGAAGTCTGGACACCGATGCCGACAATGGACCATATTGTCGATATCACTCCCTATATAGAAAAGAAACTGGAAGCGATCCGCGTCTACCGGAGTCAGTGCGACGTCCTGCGGTTCGACGATGCAATTCAGGGCTTAAACCGCTACCGGGGCGAGATGCACAGCTGGCCCGGCGGCGATTATGCGGAGATCTTTACTGAGATGCGCGTATGAGGGGCGAGCTAAGTGGGAGACGTATATCGTTTCCGCAAAACGAGAGGGAGAGGCATGGCTGACCGGCTGCTCGCCAGCATCGTCATCGACAACTACAATTACGGGCACTTCATCCGTGAAACTATCGACAGCGCGTTGAGCCAGACCTACGCTCCACTGGAGATCATCGTCGTCGATGACGGTTCGACGGATGATTCGCGGGAGATCATCCGGAGCTACGGCGACCGCGTCAAAGCGATTTTCAAAGAGAACGGGGGCCAGGCATCTGCATTCAACGCCGGGTTCGACGCCTGTCAGGGGAATATCATCTTTTTTCTCGACTCCGATGACACCCTTTTCCCTCACGCTGCTGAAACCGTAATGGCCTGCTTCACGTCGAGCCGCATTGCAAAGGTCCACTGGCCCTTGTGGGTGGTGGATGAGAAAGGGAATCGAACCGGACAGCAGAAGCCTTCGGGAGCGCTCAGCGAAGGGGATCTACGTTCGGTGGTGCTGGAGAGCGGCCCGACGAGTTGTATCAGCTCCCCGACTTCCGGCAACACATGGACGCGGGAATTCCTGGAGAAAGTGCTTCCGGTACCCGAAGAGAGCGCCTACTATCGGGTCTGCGCGGACGAGTATCTTTATACGCTGGCCCCGGTGTTCGGGTCGGTCAAGATGATCCCGGAACCCCTGGGCACCTATCGCATCCATGACAAAAACATCTACTCCTCACGAACCTTCGAGGAGAAGCTGCAGCTGGAGCTGGCGGGGCATGCGGAACAGTGCCGCGCGCTCAGTCGAACGCTGCAGCGGCATGGGATCCCGGTCGATCTTGAAGCGTGGGAGCGGAATTCATGGTTCCATCGTCTCGACGAATCGATCCGGGAGCTTCGAGCGCTCATTCCGGAAGACCGGCAGTTCGTCCTGGTGGAGGACGGGACGTGGGGGATGAAGGAGATCTTCGGCTCTCGCGCCCATCCGCTCATGGAACGGGAAGGAGAAAGCTGGGGCTCTCCGGTCGACTCTGAACAGGCGATTCGGGAAATTCGGGAGTGGATGCGCCGGGGGGTGGACCAGTTCGCCCTGGCGTGGCCGGCGTTCTGGTGGCGGGACCAGTACCCGGAGCTGATGGACTACCTGGAGGGCCGGGGCCGGAAAACTGCGGATAACGAGCGCCTCCTTCTCTTTGATTTGAGGGGGAATCCATGAGCGGAAATCCGAAAGTCAGTATCATCATCAACAATTACAATTACGGGCGTTTTCTCCGGGAGACCATCGAGAGCGCGCTGAACCAGACTTATCCGGAGACGGAGGTCATCGTCGTGGACGACGGCTCGACCGACGATTCCCGAGAGGTTATCCGGAATTACGGGGAACAAGTCCGGCCCGTTTTCAAGGAGAACGGGGGCCAGGGATCGACCTTCAATGCGGGGTATGAGATCAGCCGGGGTAAGGTGGTGATCTATCTGGACTCCGATGACGTTTTGGAGCCCACTGCACTCGAAAAGATCGTACCCTGTTTTGAGGATCCTCAAGTGGTAAAGGTCCAGTGGCTTCTCACGGTGATCGACGGATCCGGTGAGCCGATGGGAGAGGTGATCCCTCCCCGAACGCCGCCGGAGGGAGACATAAAAGACGAGGTTCTGGAATTCGGTCCTTTATACGATTGGAACGATTTTCCCCCCTGTTCCGGCAACGCATGGCGGAACACCTTTCTGAAAGAGGTGTTCCCCATGCCAGAGCCTCCTTATCGAAACGGCGCAGACGTATACCTGATCGTGCTGGCGCCTCTGTATGGGCGATTAAGGACTCTCCCCCTCCCTCTGGGACGATACCGGGCCCATGGCGGCAATAATTTCTGGAACAAAGCCCTCGACAACGACAGAATTCGGAATTATATTCAGCGCTTTGAGACTTCCTGCGCCGCTCTGCATCATCAAGCCAGGCAATTGGGCATCGATGTAGATCCGGCGGTGTGGAAAGCACGGAACTTCAATTACCTTTGGCCGACACGTCTGTTGCGTGCCAGGGAGGACATTCAACGCCTGCTTCCTCCCGGCAGCCGCTTTGCCCTGATCGATGAGGCCGAATGGGGAAGAGGCGAACCTATCCCCGACCGGACCGCCGTTATTTTTAACGAGCGGGACGGAGCTTACTGGGGGCCTCCCACAGATGATGAAGCTGCTATCCGGGAATTGGAGCGTCTGCGGGATTCAGGGGCGGAGTATCTCGTTCTCTGGTGGACGGCCTTCTGGTGGCTGGAGCACTATACGGAAATGAGTCGCCATCTCGATACGCATTACTCCCGTATCCTCGATGATGACCATTTGAAAGTCTATAATTTGAGAAGTGTGGGGAAGGAGCATGATCGGCATGAGAATCCTATTTGATCACAGTCATACCGAGGCGGGGAATTGAAGAAGATGGAACGGCATATGTCGATTCTTCGGCTCCAGTCTGAGGGTTACCGTCATTCGCTGTTCGTCACCTAATAGAGCCATCAGGAGCCAATTGACCCGATGTGCAAGTTTTAAATCTGAGCGTGGAATATGCGTTGGGTTCTGAATTTTTGGACTTTATCTAACCATATTCACGCGTAAATCAGGAAAAACTTGCACATCGGGTCAATTACATGATTCATTACCTTTGTGAAGGTTTTTTCGTACTCTGAGGGGATCATATGAACTTCAATCAGGCCGTTAATAAAGATAATTCGACCATTCAGAATACAGCTTGCTGTGAACTGAAACTCAACGGTGAGCATTGTCCTTTTTGTGGCGGACAGATGTTGAGTCGATTTATCGCTGGGAACGGGGAGAGCCACGGGAACCAGCAGGTGTCGGTGATTGAGTGTCAGACCTGCGTATTCGCTTGGCAGTGGCCCTTGCGAAGGACCACCGTCGAGAGCGTGCAACATTACGACAACCGTTATGGAAACGCGGAACAGGGAGGGTGCAATTATTTCCATACGTCTAATCGTGTTGAAGCAGCGAAGGCCCAGCTGGAGTTTGTAAAAGGGCTTCCCGGAGGAGAAAAAAAATCGCTCCTTGATGTCGGTGCGGGGTTAGGGTTTTTTGTCCATGAAGCGCTCAAGGCTGGATTCGATGCCATAGGGGTGGAACCCTCACCGAAGGGGGTGGAGGCGGGGAACGAGATGCTAGGACCAGGACGGATGTTTGAAGGATCTATAGAAGATCTCCCGTCGGACAGGTCATTCGATGTGATTACTCTGTGGGATGTAATCGAGCACGTTGAACGTCCGCGCGAATTGGTGAGGAGCGCCGTAACACGCCTACAACCAGGAGGTTGGTTGGTCATTGAGACGGGAAATTATCAGAGCGTGGACCGTTTAATGAAGGGGCCAGGATGGTGGGCCTATCACCTGGAGCATCGGTGGTACTTTGCCCCCTCCGTTATGGAACTCTTGCTCCGGGAAGAAGGCTTAAACTCTATCACTCATTCAGAAACTCTCTTTCGAGCAGGACAAGGAGCAAAGCAACCCGTTCCGTCTCTTGGGAGGACCGCACGCACGATCATAAGAGCCCCATGGGAAGCGGGAACACATATAAGAGAATACAAGGCATGGAGACGTTGGAAAAGATGGGGACACCTACCCATCTTTACAGTGGCCGGTCAGAAATTTGACAGTGGCTCCAAGGATAACGTCTAAAGCTGCATCCTCTTACAGGATTCGCGCTCAATATAACAGAAGCATAGCAGCCTACCATTAGAATGTGATCATTTTTTGAACGCTTCGTTGGATCCCAAAGAAAGTTATGTTTGCGAGGGCTTGAATACTACATTTCTTA
>JAHWJO010000217.1 GCA_019348365.1 Armatimonadota bacterium
AAGTCATCGAGCAGCCAGATGCTCTGCATATAGGTAACGAACGAGGCGAGGTCGCCGTCGTGGTCGCGGTGGAGGCCCTGCGCGGGGGTGTAGGGAGAGGTCGTGCGGGTGTTGAGACTGGCGAGGATGTAGCCCGGCCCCAGCAGCCGCTCGGCGATGCGGCGGACGGGCAACGCCTCTTCGAGCGTCTGGAGGAAGAGCGGGTGCTTGTTCGTCAGGTTGCCGATGAACCGCTCGTTTCCGGGGAAGGGGCCGCGAATCCGCTCATGGGCAGCGAAGACCTCCTCTAAAGCGCCGCGCAGGGCTTCGACTCGCTCCGAGGGGAGCAGGCGTTCCAGAATCACATAGCCCTGGCGGTCGATCTGCTCGAAGAGAGCGGCGTCGGCCTGCTCCGATTTCTCAGTATCCGGGGTATTCATATCGGCGACCTTTGAAACACTGAGAGAAGGGTGTTATTTAGAGGCGGGAGGATCGGTAAAGGGGGTGTGGAGGAGCCGAACCGAAAGTGCTACAATCCAGAATCCGAGCACCTCCTGCACTGGAAAGTGAGCCGCCCGTGACCTCCGAC
Source organism: Armatimonadota bacterium (assembly GCA_019348365.1). Lineage (GTDB taxonomy): Bacteria > Armatimonadota > DTGP01 > DTGP01 > JAHWJO01 > JAHWJO01. The sequence continues at coordinate 569 of JAHWJO010000217.1, forward strand.
CCGCCCCGATCCCCGCTCTCCGTCCTTCGGCGCAAGAATTTCGCTCTGTTCTGGACCGGGCAGGCCGTCTCGCTGACCGGGACATGGATGCAGGTGCTGGCGCAGAACTGGGTGGTGGTGACGTTCACGACCTCGGCGTTCGCGCTGGGACTGCTGAACTTCGCCAGCTCCCTGCCGATGATGCTGCTCACCCTGTACGGGGGCGTGGCCGCCGACAAGTGGGACAAGCGGCGCATCCTGATTTTCGCGCAGGTGATGCTGATGGTCCTGGCGTTCGCGCTGGCGGGGCTGTACGCGTCGGGCCACCTTCAATTGTGGCACATCTACGTCCTGGCCGTCTTCAGCGGGATCGCGAGCGCGTACGAGATGCCCGCGAACCAGGCGTTCACCCCGGAACTGGTGGAGCCGGAGGAGATCCCGCAGGCCGTCGCGCTGAACAACGCGAGCTTCCACGGCTCGCGGATCGTGGGACCGGCGCTGGCGGGGTTCGTCATCTACGCGTGGGGGATCACCAGCGCGTTTGTGGCGAACGGCTTCAGCTTCCTCGCCGTGCTGTTCAGCCTGATGTTCGTGCGGGCGCACCGCCCCTCCGAGCGCCGCATGGAAGGGTCCACGCTGGAGTACATGAAAGCGGGGATGCGGTACGTGCGGGAGCGCCCGCGCCTGATGATCCTGATGGGCTTTTCGGCGACGATGACGCTGCTGGTGTTCCCCAACCTGATCGTGCTGATGCCGCTCTACGCGAAAGAAGCGCTGAACACCGGGAGCCGGGGGTTCGGGTATCTGATGTCGTCGTCCGGGGTGGGGGCGCTGATCGGGTCGCTGCTGCTGCTAACGATCCCGCACGAGCAGCGCCCGATGCGGATCGGGCTGGGGCTGGCCGGGGTGGCAACGGCGCTAATCGTGATGGGGCTGTCGCAGGCGCTCTGGCTGTCGTGCCTGGGGATCTTCCTCAACTCGCTCTCGTTCTCGACGGTGGTGGGGCTGGCGAACACGATCCTCCAGGAGGTCGTGCCGGGCCACCTGCGGGGGCGGGTGATGAGCCTGAACACGCTGACGTTTGTGGGGATCATGCCGTTCGCCTCGCTGTTGATGACGGGCCTCGCCGAGGTGATCGGGCTCCGCGCCGAGATGCTGGCGTGCGGGGTCCTCTACGGGATCGTCAACCTGGTCCTGTTCCGGATGCTGCTCGGCTCCCCGGAGATCGCGGACTACGAAGAGGAAGGGCAAGAGGGTCTGTCGGCTGCGGGAGCGGAGTAACACAAAATGACGTTACCCCTCAAATTGCTGAATCGACTTCGCCTGGGGCGAGACGTGGCCGCAAGAGTCCAGGCGAGGCTCGAAAATCACTCTGCCTGGATCTATGTCTATCCGTTATTGAATCCGGAGAAAGGCAAACGAGTTAAGGAACCGGGCAGAGAAGCGCGTATCGTTTCAGATCGTGGAGAGAGCGCCATAAGAGGCTTTCTGCTCCGTTACCTCGAAGTGGAAACAAAGATTGTAGAAGATTATCTCAAAGGCACACTGGATGAGGCGGATTATCCCAGTGTTGAAGAATTCTATGAAGTATCGATGGAAGAAGAACTTGCTGAAATACTCACCCGTTGGATAGATGATTTCTCTTTGCTCCATGAGCCGAGTATTGTCGGTTATGTTTTCGATCGCGGCTCGGCGTTTCGTAAAGATTGAACACTGCCCCGTACGCTATCACTGTATTATTTTCTATGCTCTCGCGTTGGCGCTGGCGCTGCCCGCCGGCGCGAAGGAGCCGCGACGCATGCCTTCCCTCTCCCCCGCACAAGCCGAGCGTCTCCACCAGGCGCTGAAGCCGCTCCACGCGCAGTACGACCCCGAAGAGCGAATGATCCGGCGGCCTTTCTCCTCCCCCGGCTACCACACCACCCTGACGGGCGGGTTCGTGCACCCCACGCGAGAGTCGCTGAACTACGCCGTCGCGCTACTGGATACTGGCGACCCGGAGCTGGAGCGACGCGCCGAAGCAATCCTCCGCCGCGTCATCGCCTTGCAGGACCCGAACCCCGAAAGTAAAACCTACGGCATCTGGAGTTGGTTCCTGGAGGAGCCGCTGGAGAAGATGAGCCCGCCCGACTGGAACTGGGCGGACTTCTGCGGGGTGCAGCTCTTGCAGGTCACGCGGGACCACCGGGAGCGTCTGCCGGAGGACCTGCGGAAAGCCGTGGACGAGTCGATCCGCCACGCCGCGAACGCCATCCGAAAGCGGAACGTCGGCCCCGGCTACACGAACATCGCCATCATGGGGACGTACGTGACGCTCGTCGCGGCGGAGACGTACGGCCTCGACGACATGAAGGCGTACGCGATGGAGCGCCTGCGCCGCTTCCACGATTACACGCTCAACCACGGGGCGTTCACCGAGTACAACAGCCCGACATATACGGTCGTGGCGCTGACCGAGCTGGGGCGGCTGCGGAAGGACGCGGAGGACCCGGAAGCCCGGCGCATGACGGAGACGCTCTACCGCATGGCGTGGGAGGAGATCGCGCAGCACTTCCACCCGCCAACGCGCCAGTGGGCGGGGCCGCACAGCCGCGCCTACCGCACACTGCTCCCGGCAAGCGTCCTGAACCTGATCCGGCGCGCGTCCGCCGGGCGGGTGCGCTTTGAGGAGAAGGGAGCAACTTCAGGGGACTCCACGCGGGAGAACCCCGCACCCAGCCTTGACGAGCACCGGGTGCCGCTGCCGCTCCCCCGCGACCTGGAACGATATTTCACGTCGCTCTCGGCCCCGCGCGAGATCGTCAAAACGTTTACGAAGGGGGAGGGGGAGAAACCACCGGTGGTCGGCACGACCTATTTGGCCCCCGCGTTTGCGCTGGGAAGCGTCAACCGGGGGGACCTGTGGAACCAGCGGCGGTCACTGCTGGCGTACTGGGGCACCGCCGAGGATCCGTCCTACCTCCACCTGCGATTCCTCCACGATGGGTACGACTTCGCTGCCGCGCAGTTCTTCTCCGCGCAGAAGGGCGGGGTGGCGCTCGCGGGGATCAACTTCGCGACGGACGGCGGCGACCGTCACGTCTCCCTCGACCGGATCAAAGACGCCACGTTCCGCGCGAAGGACCTGCGGCTGCGGTTTGAGTTCGGCGGGGCGGCGGGGAAGAACGTCCTTGAAGCGCCGGAACGCCTCGCTGATCCCGTCGCCCTCCGCTTCAGGGAGTTGAATGTCTCCCTGTCCGTGCCGTATGCGACTCTGGGAACCCAGGAGGGGAAATGGGAGACGGGCCGGGATGCGGAGAAGGGAATCGCGTGGCTGGACGTGGCGCTCTACTCCGACGAGGGTCGTGAATTCCGGCTCTCGGACCTGGAGCGGGCGGCGGTCGGACTGGCGGTGCGGCTCTCGGACCGAAGGGCGGCTCCCCTGAAAGCGAGCGCCAACGTAGAAGACGGACGGCTCCGGCTGGGGCTGGCGGATTCGCCGTTGACCCTGAGCCTGCCGGTGAAACCGGGGACGGCGGCGGGCCTGCAACGCGCCTACCGAACTGAGGAACCACAGATGAACACGGATGAACACAGATAACCCCTGACAGGGTGACAGGGTGACAGGGTGAACCTTCTCCGTACTTCCGGTAGACGCGGGAGTACACAGATAAAGCTCTATTAAACCGCAGATGAACGCAGATACACGCCGATGAACCCCCTCACCCGATCACCCGATCACCCCTTCACCTTGTCACCTCTTCAGGGGTTCAGGGGTTATCTGCGTTCATCTGCGGTTAAAGGATTCAAAGGAGTGGTGATGATTGGTTTGACGGACGAGCAGCGCAATTCTTACGAAGAGAACGGGTATCTGCTGGTTTCCGGCTTGATTCCGGAGGCGGTGGCTGAAGCCGCCGAAGCGGCGATGTGGCGGTGCATCGGGGCGGACCCGAACGACCCGGAGACCTGGAACGTCTCGAAGAACCATCAGGTCTTCGACAGCCCGGAGCTGGTCGCGTGCTACACCCTGGAATTCATCCGGGCGGCGGAGACGCTGGCGGGGGAGGAAGGCTTTAAGCCGCCCGCGAAGGCGTACGCCATCAACGTCTTCCCGACGGATGCGGAGTGGACCCGGCCGGGGCCGCACATCGACCATGCGATCAAGGACCACGGCCACAAGACGTTCCCGCGCGCGTTCCGCGTGGCGACGATGACGTTTCTCAACGACGTGCCGCCGTATGGCGGGGGGACGGTCGTCTGGCCGGGCGGGCACCGGCAGCTCGAAGCGCTGGCGAAGAGCGACCCAGAGACGTATGAGATGATGTACGACCTCAACCGCGCCTGGGATAAGATCGACCTGGACGACCCGGTGGAGCTCACCCCGAAGCGCGGGGATGTGCTCTTCTACCACTACCTCTGCCCCCACGCCGGGAGCAAGAACGTGAGCGACCGGCCCCGGCTGGCGATGAACATGAAATGGTAGAGGGGTGTTGGGCGATGAGCGTTGGGCGTTGGGTGTTGGGCGTTGGGTGTTGAGGAGTGCCGGTATTCGGGAGGGGAGGATACGAATTGGACTGGCCGCAGTTGCGCTTCCGACCGGACGGGCGATTCCGAATCGTGCAGTTCACCGACCTTCACTGGCACAACGGCGAGGAGCCGGACCAGCGGACCCGGCGGATGATGGAGCGGGTGCTGGATGCCGAGCAGCCCGATCTGGTGGCGTTGACGGGGGACGTGATCGCTGGAGGAGGGTGCCGGGACCCCGCCGGGTCGTGGCGGCAGGCGGTCGCGCCGATGGAGGAGCGGGGGATCCGATGGGCGGCGGTGTTCGGGAACCACGACGATGAGGGGAGCCTGAACCGCAGGGGATTGATGGCGGCGCAGCGGGAATGCGGGATGTGCCTCTCCGAACCGGGGCCGGAGGAGGTACACGGGGTGGGCAATTACGTTCTCCGCCTGAGGTCTGCCCACAGGGATGACCTTGCCGCCGCGCTGTATTTCCTCGATTCCAACGCTTACGCGACGACAGAATGCGGCGGGTACGGCTGGATCACGCGGAGCCAGATCGAATGGTGCGTCGGACAATCCCGCGAACTGGAGGAGGAGTATCGCTCCATTCATTCTGCTACGGGCGCCGATCAGAAGCTCCCCGCGCTGGCGTTCTTCCACATCCCCCTGCCGGAGTACAACGAGGTGTGGGAGACCCAGCCCTGCCGGGGGCACAAGTACGAGGACGTGTGCTGCCCCCGGATCAACACGGGGATGTTCGCGGCATTTCTGGAGGCGGGGGACGTGATGGGGGTGTTCGTGGGGCACGACCACGTCAACGACTACGAGGGGACGCTGCACGGCATCCGGCTCTGTTACGGGCGCTGGGGCGGGTATGCCACCTACGGCATCGACCGGTTGCAGCCGGGGGCGCGGGTCGTCGAGATGCGGGAGGGGGCACGGGGGTTCGAGACGTGGCTGCGGCTGGCGGACGGCTCGGCGGTGACGGACCCGCCGGAGCACGCGCCGCAGGGCCGGGTGTTGAGTGAGTGACCTCTACTTCAGCCGGTTTTTGGAGGATTGGGATTGTTGCTCCTCCATGCTTCGGCCTAGCCGGAGCGCGAGGGCGACGATCCCCAGGGTGATAAGGAAGCCCGTCACGATAAAGAGCGTGAAGACGAACGCCCCCTCTCGCGCCTCCTGTCCGCCAACGTTCAGGTAGCCGTAGCGCCCGAGCAGGAGCAGGACGCCCTCCATCGTCAGATAAATGAGGGTGATCAGGGTGGCCCAGGGGAGTTTGCGGAACTTCATGAGGTGATTGTACCTTACCCCTGCTCGGCTTGAAAGTACCGCCTTATATACTCCAGGGTCTCCGGGACCTCCTCCTGCGTCAGGTGCTCCAGGATGAGCGGCGCATCGGGCTGGTACTGGCGCACGAGTCGGGCGAAGGCGGCGTAATCGAGCTGGCCGGTTCCGGCGCGGGGGGTGTCGATCCGGCCCTCGCGGTAGACCACGTCCTTGGCGTGGACGAGAGGCGTCCAGGGGCCGATGGCGCGGAAGATCCGCTCCAGGTGGCCCGACACGTCCGCCATGTCGGCCTCCTCGAAGAGGTTGTTGGGATCGAGGACGAAGCCGAGGGCGGGGGAGGGGATCTCGTTCCGGAGCCGCTCGCAGTCGCTCACCGTTGCGACGACGTTGTTGACGTACCCTTCGATGAGGAGAGTCACGCCCGCGTCTTCGGCGCGCTTCACGGCTTCATGGAGGACGGGCATAAGGGTATCCCACGCCTCCTCAGTATGGTTCTCGGGGGTGTCCTCCCACTCGCTCTCGCGGTTGAGGCTGCCGGTCTCGGTGGCGATGAGGGTGGAGCCGAGGTCGCGGCAGCGGTCGATCATCTCGAAGAAGCGGCGGTTATTGCGCTCCCGCACGGCGAGGTCGGGATTCACGAGATTGGTGTATCCGGCGACGGCGGCGATGGCGAGGCCCTGCTCCACGAACGGCGCGATGTGCTCGGCGCAGGTGTGGGCATTGAGGGGACCGTAGGGGGGCCGGAGCTGAACGCAGGCGAACCCGGCCTCGCGGGTGAGCCGCGCCTGGCCCGCGTAGTCTGCGCGATACACGTCGTTAAATATGCCGAGAGGATTCATTTTTCACCGCTGAGGCGCAGGGAACTTCCTGAAGATGGAGGATTGTGAATCGATGATGGAGGGTTCTGAGGAGGACAGAGGGTTGCGCACGGAACCCCTGCTCCTCAGCCGCTCGATTCCGCGACGCGGGCGTTCTCCTCGTAAGGCTGCACCACCACGAAACCGTCCCCCCGGAACAACATCTGGAACGTCTCGCCCCCGCCACGGCCCATGAGAGCCCGGAAGGTGATGTCCGTCTTCAGCTCGGGCATGAGATGGCCCGACCAGGCGACGGTGGCGTTGGGGTCGGTGCTGACGGGATCGTCGGGGGTGATGCGGAGGGTGAGCGGCCGGCCATGCGTGGTGATGGCGACCATGCCGTGACCCGTCAGCTTGACGGAAAACAGGCCGCCGGACATCATGCCCGCGACCCGCCGGATCATGGTGATGTCGTACTGGACGGAATCC
>JAHWJO010000218.1 GCA_019348365.1 Armatimonadota bacterium
CGGTTCATATCTCTAGCTTACCCTCTTCTCACTCCTTTCTATACACCCTCTTAGAACCGCTGAGGCGCGGAGACGCAGAGAAACCCCTGAAGCCCTGAAGAGGTGACAAGGTCAAGGGGTGAAAAGGTGATCTGATGGGCGAGGGGGTTTCTCTGCGGTTCCATAGGGGTTTATCTGTGTTCATCTGTGGTTAAAAGAATCCGCGATGATCCGCGTTGAAATCCGCGTGCCGAAGGCCCGCGTCCCATTCTCCTACCCAGATCCCGGAAGCGTATCAGATTCAAGGGTGAGCAGGATTCGATCAGTGGAATACGCGCAGCTCCACCGGGTCATCGGGTTGCCAGTCCGGGCCGTATCCTCCCGGACGCGCGTAGTCGTACGTCTCGTCATCGGAGGGATAAGGCTGCTGTTTCCTCTCCAGGAGGGCGGCCTGAAGGAAGTTCAGCCGCTTCCCGATCCACTCCGCGTCCCACCACCCGGCGTTCAGGATGTGGCGGGCGGACCGGAATTCATAGTAGATGACCCGGCGGAGCGCGCGCGACCGGTTCTCGGTGGAGCCGTGGAGGACCATGATGTCGTGGAGGAGGAGGTCCCCCGGCTTCATCTCCGCCGGGACCGCCCCCGGCAGCTCGAACGTCGTCTTCGCCCGCTCCAACATCGCGTCGATCCGGTCCTGCGGCCAGCGGTGGCTCCCCGGCACGACCCAGACGCAGCTGTTCTCCACCGTCGATTCGTCCAGATAGATGTCCACGTTGAAGATGCGGCGGCCCTGCTCGTGGTGGTCCGCGTTCGCGTCCCGGTGCCAGGGAACCGAGGAGCCCGCTTCCGGCAGCTTGAACACCAGCGACTCGAACGTGGGTACGAAATCCGGCCCCACCATCCGATGCGCCAGGTCGAGGATCGTCGGGTGGGCGAGCAGCTTCAGCGAGACCGTATTGGGATGCGAGTGGAGGTACTCCAGGTAATACGGGATGCCTTCCGGCCCGCGCATCGTCCACTCGTCTTCCGCTTCCCCGGCCCGTACCCGGTCGATCAGGCGGCGGGACTCAGCCTGAAGCGCCGCGAGCTCGTCCGGCTGGATCGCGCCGGGGATAGGCAGGTAGCCGTTCGCGTCAAAGAACTCGATACCGGAATCGGTGATCTTCTTCATCGCTGCCCCTGAAGCGCCATGAAAGACAGGCGCCGGGGAGAGATGCGCCGGCGCCTGTCAGAGAGTTCGGGAGAGGAATCCTGCGGGTTACGGCAGGGTGTCCAATCCCACGATGGTCCGGAGGATGCGGACGGCATCCGCGACGTTCACCTGCCCATCGCCGAACGGGCGGCCCATCGTGCCGGGTTTCGGCGCCACGTCCCCGGCCTGGATCTGGGCCGGTTTGAGGACGAGGATGCCGGTCGCGGCCCGCAGCGCCAGAATGGCGTCGAGAATGTCCCGCTTCCCGTCCAGGCTCACGTCGCCGTACAACAGGGCGATGCCGCCCCGCGAGAGGGTGAGGGCGCTGACATGCGCCGCCTTCGTCGGGTCCGTCGTGCTGAAGACGACCCGGTACTGCAGGTACTGTCCGGCCTTGTTGATCGTGATGGGGCTCGTGCTCGTCAGCTCCGTCCAGTCGCCGAAAACGCCGTTGCCGGGGGCCGTCCGGATCTGAATGCGAGCGGTCCCCGCTTCGGCGGGATCGGTGGGCGTGATCGTGAAGCTCAACGAATTGAGATCGTACGGCACCCCGAAATCGAGGATCGCGGACTCGAACACCCCGTAAGGGGCGAACGCGGCGGGAGTGACGGGAGTGAGCGCCCCGACGAACAGATCCCGGATCACTCCGTCCAGGCTCCGGCCCCCGGCGGTCACGAGCGTATTCCCGACCTGCGTGGAAGCCGTCAGGTTGGCGGTGAGGGGCAGGGTCGTGTTCAGTTGCGTCCAGCCCTCGATGTTCCCCTGGGCGTTAACGGCTCCCGCGACGACGCTGTTGCTCGGCGCGCCGTTCCGGTATCCGCCGATCAGGTAGACGTTTCCCAGCGCCGGGACCGTGGAGTTGTGGATGTTCCCGATGGCAATCGGCAGGAGATTGGGCGTTTCCGTCCAGATGCTCGGAATGCCGCCGGGGCCGAGCGTAGCGCGCCGCACGTCCGACAGGGACACATCCCGTGCAAATGAAGCATCGTAATTCACCCCTCCGGCAACGTAGAGGGCATCGCCCAGGGCGAAGCCGCCCGCTCCATAGCGCGGCGGGAATTGGGCCTCGGTGGGAGGCTCCGCGATGACCCACTCTCCCAGCGTGCCGTCCCCCTGGATCTGGGCGGACCAGGTGTTGGAGGAGCCGATGAGCTGGTCGCCGGGAAGCGCGCCCGCGACGGCGTAGAGCGTGCCCTTCGCGGCGACCACCGTCATCTGGTCGCGTGGCTCGGGGAGCTTGGTGGCTTGCTGCCAGGGGCCGGGCAGGCCCGTCTCCCTGTCCAGCACGGACATCAGAACCGTGTCGGTCACCTGAAGGTCCGCGATCTGTCCGGTCGTGGAGATGTCGCCGCCGACCACGTAGATCGTATTGTTATACAGCACGGCGGTGTGGTAGGCGCGGGGCTGGGGCAGGGGGTTCGTGGACGCGGTAAACGCCGAGATCGTCCCGTTCTCCACGTCCACCGTCGCGGTGAGAACGTCGGGCAGGAACGTGGTCTCCCCCCGCTGTCCGCCGATCAGGTAAAGGCGGCGGACGCTCCGGCCTCCCACCTGGTACGTCTTATTCCCGCTGGAGAGGAGCGCGTGGCCGAACACCCCCCCCTCGGGGAGCGCATTGAGCTGGGAATTCCATGCAGAGAGACCGGCCAGGGGGCTCAGAGTGAGGGCGCTCGCGGCGCCGGTGCCGCTCACGGCGATGTTCAGCGCGCGGCCACCGGCATATTGTTCGTTGGTCTCCAGCGGGATCGTCTGGGGCGGTTCCTGAGCGCGGGCGGTCGCCGCGATCAAGCCCCCGGCGATCAGCGCCAGGACGAATGGTCGGGGAGTCATAGTATCGAATATCCCTTTCAAAAAGGACAGGAGAACACTGTGACAGGATTCTCCATGGAAGGGGAATGTTCCTGTCGTACGCCATGCACCGGATTGTCGGATAAAGGGGCTGCTCGGATGGGAAATAGAGATCAGGACCGCGCAAACCTTTTGAGCGGGAAAAGGGAGAAGTGCGCCCGTAAAATGAAAGAAGGAGTTCCCTTTTTCCGCTCCGGCAAGCGATGCCAACTCCGCAGCGGAACCGTTCCGGCGACGGATTTCACCTCTCCTCTTCCGAGAGACCCGTATCGTTATGACGACACGCACGGAGCCTGTGTTTCCGAATACCCCTACACCCACCGCCGGGGTTCTCCTACGCGCCTTCCATTTCGAACCATCCTCAAAAATGAACCCCAACGCCTCGAAGCGCCGGCCCTCCAGGGGGTCAGTCGGACGGCGAATTGTCCGCAGCGGGGAGCAGGATCAGGAATCGCGCCCCCTCCCCCGGCACGCCGGTCTCCGCGATGGACCCTCCATGCCCCTCGATGATCCCCTTCACGATGGAGAGGCCCAGCCCCATCCCCTTCGCGCGCGTGGTGAAGAAGGGGGTAAAGATCCGCTTCTTGTTCTCCTCCGAGATGCCCGGCCCCCGGTCCGCCACCTCCACGAACAGGAAGGCTCCCCCGTTGGGAATCTGCGAGAAATGCCGATGCTCCTCCGGTCCGGCCATCCCGGTCCGCACGAAGACTTCCCCGCCCTCCGGCTGGTAGATCACCGCGTTCTCCAGCAATTCGGTCAGGGAGCGCAGCAGCTTGTGCTGGTCGCCCCGGAGGGGAGGGAGGTCCTTCGCCAGGTCGCTCCGGATCTTGAGCTGGTTCTGATGCGGCAGCCCCTCCTCGACCGCCTGGAGGACGAGGGTGTTCAGGTCCAGCTCCTCAAACGTCAGGCGGGTTGCCACCACGAAATCGCGGAACTCCTGGAGAATATATTCCAGCCGCTCCACGCCGCGCTTGAGCGCCTGGGAGAGGTCTTTCACCTCTCCGAGGTCGGGGGCGGCGCGGGAGAGGAGGTACTCCATCTCGTTCAGGTTGCCCCGGATGGCGAAGACCCGGTTCCCGATCATGTGCGCCGTGCGCGCGGACATCTCGCCCCAGGCCGCCATGCGCTCTTTCTGGATCAGCCGCTCGCGCAGGCGGGAATTCTCCAGCGCCACCCCGATCTGGTTCGCGAGGATGGTGATCAGCCCTTCGTCTTCGGGGGTGAACTCGTGCTGGTAGAAGATGGAGGAGCGCTTCTGCCGCACGACCCGGATCACCCCGAGCAGCGCGCGTGGGCTCTGGATCGGCACGGCGAGGTATGCGCCGAGCTCTTCCGGGGGATACTCCTGGAACAGTCCCTTCCATCGGGGGTCCTGGCTCGGCTCACCGAGGCGCAGGGGCTTGCCTTCCGCCACGACCCAGCCCGTCAGCCCTTCGCCGATGGCGTAGCTGGCGGTATCCGTCTTGCTGCCCAGGTGCCCCTTGGACGCGCGGAGGATGAGCCGCTGCCCCTCCGAATCGAGGAGGAACAGAGAGGCGTCGTCCGCGCGGAGGAGGTGGGCCGCCGTGTCCACCACGCGGCGGATGAGATGCATCAGCGCGTTCGGCTCGCCCACCAGGGTCAGCTCGTTGCCGACCTCCATCAGGGCGCGCTCGCGGGCGCGGTAGTCGGTGAGGGAGATGATCATCGCCGCCTGGTCCACCAGCGCCTGAAGGACCCGTTCATCGCGCTCATCGAAGGCGTCCCGGCGGTCGCTCTCGATGTTGACCACGCCGATGGTGCGGCCATGGGAATCGAGCAGCGGTGCGGCGACCTCGCTGCACACGTCATCGAAATACTTGAGGTAATAGGGGTCCTGGCTCACGTCGCCGCTGCGGTACGGCTTCCCGCTGACGGCCACGAAAGCGGTGATGCCCAGCCCCTCCTGCTGCCCGATCCGCAGTCGGCGGTGCCGCTTTTGCTCGGTCCAGTCGTCGCCGGCGGTGAACTTTACGACCAGCTCGCCGGTATCGCTGTCCACCAGCGCGAGGAAGCCGCGTCGGGCCTGAAGCGTCCGCGTCGCATCATCAAGGATGCGCTGGAGGTCGTGGGAGCGGTCCTCGGTCACATCGATGAGGGTCGGCGAGGGTTTTTTTATGGGCGTGGCAGTCGGCATAGCAACCCCTTTCTTGAGGGTGTAGGGTCTTGAGGGTGTAGGGTGTAGGGTGTAGTAAACACGGGCGGCGATGAGGAAGCGCACCGGCGACTCCCCCGCTACACCCTACTCCCCACCTCCTACTCCCTGTTCCATGACGGCGGAAGCGACGGCGAACGCGCGGGAGTGTGAGATGCTGATCGCGATCCGCCGCCCGCACCCCAGCTCCTTCGCCAGGCCGTGCAGCACGACATACGGCTTCCCGCTCGGCTCGGCGAGGATCTCGATCTGCTTCCAGGGCACCCTCCGGCCCAGGCACTTGATGACCGCCTCTTTAGAAGCGAACCGCCCGGCCAGTTCCTCGGCGGGATTCTTCCGCTTCAGGCTCCGCTCGCGCTCGGCTTCGGTGTACACCCGCTCCAGGAACCGGGGATTCTCCGCCGCCGCAGCGATCCGGTCGATCTCGATGATGTCCACGCCCACTTCCAGCATCTCCACCTCGGTTCTCCGACAGGGCACGATTTCGATAGGGCTGACATCCGCCGTTCAGCGCATCCAGCGGAGGTAGCTCAGGGAATTCTCCATGTCCCACAGCACGACGGTGCGCCCATCCCACGACGTTTCCGCCCGCCGGATCGGCGTGGGGTGGCGGTACTGGCTCTGAATCCCCCCCCGGCCGTCCAGGAGATACAGGTCGCCGCCCCCGCCTTTCGCGACGACGGAGGGGCCGGGAGTCACCGTGCCCAGAAGCTGAGGGCTGAAGAACAGCCCCCCCTTTTCCCACAACCGGCGGCCCGCGCCGTCATACAGGGCGACTTTCCGGGCGTACCCGGTGGAGGTCCCCGCCCGCATCACTTCCGTATACCCCAGCGAGGCCCGCACCCCGTCGGCTTCCAGCGCCATCCGGGGATAGATCCCCGGCACGCGGGACTGCCAGATCAGGTCCCCGCTGGAAGCCACGACCAGCGCCCGGATCCGATCCCCGAACCCGGCCCGGTAGCTCAGGATGCCCACCGCATGGCCTTCAGGAGAAGAAGTCAGATCGTAGACCCGACCGGCTTCTCCCGGCAAGCGCCATCGGAGAGACCCGTCTCTCCCGTAGGCTTCCACCCCGCCGGAGCCCGCATGCCCGACCAGCAGCAGTCCCGTCCGGGGGACCAGCGTCACGCGCGGCTCCCCTTTCAATCGCTGACGGGTGTAGGTGAAGCACGACCGGGTCCGGCGAAAAAAATAGAGCGAGCCTTTGCGGGTCACGGCGGCCCCGAACTGCCCGTCCGGCGACATCGTCCCGGAGAGGATCGCGCCGTCCAGCTTCACCCTCCGGCAGGTTTTCCCACCTCGCAACAGCGTCGCCATGGTCGAATAGGGCTGGTGAGGGGGGAACGCCAGCGCGTACTGGCCATTGTTGGACGGCATCACCCGGTGGGGCTGCTTGAAACGCACGCCCCACGACAGCTTTCCGTCCCGGTGAAAACAGTGGGAGCGCCCGTCCCGGTACCCCAGGATAAGGGCATCCCCGTTGGGCGAAACCCGGAACGAGTGAAGAGGACGGACGCGCTTCCGCCAGGTCTCCCGAAGGTGCGGGGCCGCTTGCGCCGAGGGTCCAACCCCCATCCAGAGCCCGAGCGCCAGAGCCCCCCACCGAATCCGCCCCGGCGTTCGGCCGGCGGCGGAGAGCATCACGGCAGCCACAGATTTCACGGAAGAGACGGGATCGCTGAACACTCGGACGATAAACCTTCCCCTCATGCTTTCGCCATTTCCAGGAAGCGGCGGTGGAGGCGAAGATCGCCCGTCAACTCCGGATGAAACGATGCCGCGAGGCAGCGCCCCTCCCGCACGAGGACCGTTCCCTGGGGAACGGCCGCCCAGGTCTCCACCTCCGGCCCCGTTTCGGTCACGACCGGCGCACGGATGAAAACGGCTCTCATGGGCTCCTCCCCCATTTGGGGAACCTCCAGGTCCGTCTCAAACGAATCGACCTGCCGCCCGAAGGCGTTCCGGCGCACCGAGAGGTCCATGAGGCCGAGGCGATGCTGGTCGCTGCCTTCGATCCGCTTCGCCAGGAGAATCATGCCCGCGCAGGTGCCGAAGACCGCCATCCCCTTCCGATGCTCTTCCCGGATGGCCTCATCCACGCCCCAGCGGTCCATCAGCTTGCCGATGGTGGTGCTCTCCCCGCCGGGGAGGATAAGGCCGCTCAGGCCCCGGATCTCCTCCGGCGTGCGGACCGGGGCGACTTCGGCTTCACCCGCCGCCTGAACGGCGGCCAGATGCTCGCGCACGTCCCCCTGAAGCGCCAGTACCCCGATTTTCGGCAAGAAAACCCCCTTGCTGGGTCGTTGGGGATTTAGGAAATTGGGGAGTTGGGGAGTTACAGTTGCCCTCATCATCGGGACAGGATAAACTCTGCACCAGTGCCGGAGAAGAACAGGACGGAACTCCCCAATTTCC